>JALSQL010000092.1 GCA_026985435.1 Acidilobaceae archaeon | reverse complement strand
GCCACCCTGACCCCCGCTAGGGTTAGGGTGCCGGTGACGCCCGGGGTGAGCCTTATCCTCTCCCTGACCACGTCGTAGATGGCGTGGAGGCTGGGGGCCTCCACCTTGGCTAGGATGTCGTACTCGCCCGTGACTAGGTGCACCTCGGTGACCCCCTCGGCCAGTATGAGCCTGGACGCCACCTCCAGCTCCCTCCCCGTCTCGGCCTTCACGAGGACGAAGCCAACCTCCACCCTGCCCCTCGAGGCCAGCAGGCTGGCCGCCTCGAATGCGAGGTCGCTCAGCGTGACAGTTGAGGGCCTCTCGGGGGTTGTGACGAGGAGCCTCCTAACCTCGTTCTCAACCATGAGCTCCACGGCGCTCTTGGCGTCGAAGCCGGGTGGAACCCTGATCACGCGCCCCCGAGCGTACTCTGCCACCCTCGCGTCGAGGTCGCCGGAGGCGACGGCGCGGAGGAAGTCCTCCTCCCTGAGGAGCGCGAGGCCCCCGCCAGCCCGGACGAGCAGCTCGGTCGCGCCGTTCGAGTCCATAGCCCTAGCGGCCTCCCCGACGGTGGCGTCGCCATGGAGCACCACGACGCCCCTAGCCCTGGCCTCCACCTGGGCCTCGCCGTAGTCCAGGGCCTCCCATAGCGCTGGCGCCGCGTGGGAGGGCTCGAAGAAGCCGGTCAGCCTGTGCCTCGAGTCCACGACGGGGAGGAACCGGACCCCCTCCCTCCTCATAACCTCGAAGGCGTCCACCACACTAGCGCCCTCCCAGACAGTCACAGGCTCGTCGACAGCGTACTCTGCCACCCTCGACTCCACGCTGGCGCCGCGGGCCAGGGCCCTCAGGAGGCCCCGGTAGCTCAGCACGAGGGCCGGCCTCCCCCTGGCGTCGGCCACCACGACGCCGCCGCTCGAGTTGGCCAGCATCACCTCAGCCGCCTTAGCCAGGGTCTGGTCGGCCCCGAGCAGGGGGAGCCTCCTCGAGGCCACATCCCCGACCCTGGGAACCGCCACCCGCGCCACCCCGAGATAATGTACGGGGAGCCCCGTCCCGGCCTATAAGCCTGAAAGGCCAGGGTAGCCGGGGGGTGCGCCGCGAGCGTGCCGCGGGGCCGCCTAGCCCGGGCAGTCTTCTCACGTGTAAACACCGTGGAATACGGTGGGGCAGGATTAAGCCGTCAGCAGGGGAGGGGCGGAGGGGCGCCCCCCGCCATGGACGGGTTCGAGTACGAGGTCTGGAGGGAGGTGTTCGAGAGGGCCCGGGAGGCCTACTCCAGGCTGCTCCGCACCCCCCAGGACTGGGAGAGGGTGAAGAGGGCCCTAGCCGAGGCGATAGTGGAGGCTGTCGCCAGGAGGTTCCACACCCTCCGCAGGGCGGCGCTCGCGGACCTCTCAGGCGGGGAGTGCGCTAGCGACTCCAGGCCCAGCCTTGACGTCGACCTCCTACTCCTAGTCGAGAGCCCCGCGGAGGCGTACGCCCTCAAGCAGCTGGAGCCCCTGCTCGACAACGCCCTCAAGGAGGCGTTCATACACACCAAGACTCCGGGGGAGTACAGGGAGCTGGCTAGAACCTACAAGCGCGGCCTACACCATAACATACTAGAGCTACACGTGAACGACACCTACGCCCGCTCCCGCCTAACAGGCTGCCCACCCCTAGAACTCTACCCCAACCCGCAACCCTCTTAACCCCCAACCAGGCACCCACACCGAAACCGGCCCCCAGAGAGAGGGGGAGCGCCGCCGTAGCTCAGCTGGCAGAGCGCCGCCCTGGTAAGGCGGAGGTCCCGGGTTCAAATCCCGGCGGCGGCTCCACCCGCCACCGCCTCCTACCCGCCTACCACCCCAAGCCAGCCACCCCTAAACCACACCCGCCAAGCCCCGAAGCCCACGGCCGAGCCGACGCGGGGAACCCGCCGGGGGCACTGTAAGCCGCCAACCCGAGATGCCAAACCCCATTAGAAGAAGCCGCCAGAAGCCCCACGGGCGGTGGACACTCCAGGTGTATCCCCCAGCCCCGTATACGCCGTCCGTTATGGCCACGCGCCCTCTCGCCCCTGTAGACTCTCAGCCCCTCCGGGCTTCCTCATGGCCCCTCCACCCTCCCCGTCACCTTCCAGGGGCCGGGGGCGGGTCTGGGTCCTCCCCAGCAGACGCCAGGCGAGCCAGGCGAGAAGCGCGAGGGCCACGGCTGGGGCTGCTAGGGCGGCTGTGCCCCCAGGCTGGGGCGGGCTGGGGCTGCTGGGAGGGCGGGAGGCCAAGCTGGTGTTGGTGGCGCCCCCGGTTGGGCCCGGCCCACCCGTCTCGCTAGTGTGCGGGGCCTCTAGCCTGCACGCCACTGATAGCCTGCCACTCGATGTTAGCTTGACGTAGAGGATCCTGCTGGCTGGGTCCCAGTAGTATGCGCTGCCAGCGGCTGCGAGGCCGTCGAGGCTCGAGGCGGCCGGTAGGCGGGCTCCCCCCTCGTGGACGGCCTCCACGGCCCCTCGGGGTATGTAGACGGCTACGACAGACGGGCCGGCCCCGCGCCTCTCCACCTCAATGTGCAGCGTGGCCTCCGCGGCCCCGCCCGCTGGCGGCGCCCGGCCGCTGGGGCCGCCCATGCAGTCGAGGCTGCGAAGAGTGGCGCCCCTCACGTACTCCACCCCAGCGCCAGCGTGTTCTGCGAGGGAGTTGAGGTACGCCCGCAGGCCGGCAGCGGCGCTACTCTGGGTCTCAACGTTAGACTCGCCGGCCCCGCTGCTGGTGGCCACCCAGTACCCCGCCTCGAGGAGGGACCAGAGCGTGCTGGCCGCCTCTCCCAGCCTCGGGTCGTCCCAGTATAGGCTCGAGAGGGCCTGTAGGAGGTACCCTAGAGCGTAGGGCGGCTCGCCGTCGAGGCGCCCTACGTACCACCGGCCGCCCGGCGCCTCCCGCGGGCTCCTGTAGATGTGGTAGTACCAGCTCCCCGTGGCTTCGTCGTGGTGGAACCAGCGGTCGAGCCAGTACTGGACGGCGTCGAGGTAGGACTCGTCGCCCGTGGCGTTGTAGAGGGCCAGGAGGGCTAGGGTCGCCTCGGCGCCGACGTCCAGGTAGGCGGCGATACCCAGGGGAGGGGGCGCGTCGAGGAAGCCCCCATCCCTCGGGTCGCCCGGATCCCTCACCTGAGCCGAGAGCAGCGCCCCCGCCGCCCGCCTCGCCTCTTCGAGGAGGGTCTCGTCGCCCGAGCTCTCGTAAAGTGTCACCAGCGCTTGGATGTAGTTGGCTAGAACCCTGGTAGACACCCTCCACCCCCAGCCCTCCATGACTCGCCCCGCGGTTTCGACGGCCCCCAGAAGGAGGCCATAGCTGCTGGCCCCTAGGCTCGCCGCTGCCTCGGCGAGGCCCCCGAAGGCTCCCGTGCCCGTGTTTACGGCGTAGCTGAAGTCCCGCCCGTCGAGCTGATCGATCTTTGATAGCATCTCCACGTAGAGCCTCTCGAGGCCGGGAGCGTAGGAGGCCATAGGCACTATCCTAACCTCGACGGTCCTGGACTCTCCAGGGGCCAGGTTGCCTATCTTGATCTCGAACTTCATCCAACGGAAATACCAATCAGTAAACGCCGGGATCCCGTAGAGGTCCTTCTGGGGGCTCTGGAGGTTCCCATAGCCCCAGAGGTGCACACCATAGCTTGCGTTGACCATCACGGCTAAACCCCTGTTCATGCCGATGGGTCTATTGCTGTAGAATACCGCTATCCACCACCCGTTTACGGGCTCCCACTTCCCATCCCAAGAGTACGCTAGGTGATACTCCTTCTCGGTATCACTTATCTTCTTTCCGGAGGTTGAGGCGTTAATGTAGCCTATTCCCGGGAGGTATGCTACCTGGTAGAGCCACCAGTCCATGTTGTCGAAGGCGAGCGACACCCTCACGTCTGAGAGGTTATCAGTGGAGTTGTTCCTGACCACTAGGAGGACCTTAACGTAGGGCTTCCTCGGCTCGAGGATGAAGTGCTGCTCGTAGACAAGTCTAGCGTCACTCATCACTCTAACCGCTTCCGCGTAAGTAGAATTATACGAGATATGGTAGTCAACTATACGGCCAGCGCCAAGGCTCCCGTCGCTCGTGTCCCATATACCCCTGTAGTCCCCAGTATCGCCGGGCGACCGGTACCAGACCTCGGGCGCCTTCAGGTTGGCGGTGTACCACAGGTTAGGCCAGGCCTTGTCCTGCTCGTAGATGTTTGTGTAATCCTTGTAAATGTCAAGGCTAATAGCGATGGCCCGAGAGTAATTCCCGTTATCCGTCCTAGTCCCCGACAGATCCCCGCCTACGTTCACTATCAAATTGCCCAGGCTGAAGTTCCTGGGATCCGTCGATAGGGCACGTATCATAGAGCATGGGGTATACCTTGTGAAGAGGTAGACGCTCGTGCCATTATCATAGGTGAGATAACGCCTGTAGCCAGCTAGCATATCAGTCAGTAGTGTGGCGTTATCAAGGTGTACAACCACCTGAGCGGCCTCGCCCTGCTCGGTGTTCCAGTACCAGCACCTCCCCTCAGGGGTCCCCCAAGTCTCCCTGAAGAGGCCCAGGCTGGGGTCGTAGAGCCTCTCAACCAGGGCCTCAGCCATCCTATACCAGAGGTGGGGCGAAGCGTCAAGGATAGCCACACGCCCCGGGGCCGCAGGGCCTGCGCTGGCCACCGGGTACCGCCAGGCCCCGAGCAGGGCCAGACCTACGGCTATCAGGGCGAGCGCCGGGCGTGCCCGCCTAGCGGGCGCCAAGACCGCCACGCCCCCGGGGCCATCGCCCAACGCTCGCGGGCTCGCCCGCCTTGGGGGCTGAGAGCCTCTCCCTGGCTAGCCTGGCGTACTCCTCGTTTATGTCTATGCAGATGTAGTGTCTCCGCGTCTTCGCTGCGGCTAGGCATGTGGTCCCGGAGCCAGCGAAGGGGTCCAGCACCACGTCGCCCTCGAACGTGTATAGCTGTATGCACCTATATGGCAGCTCCACAGGGAAGGGGGCCGGGTGGCCGACTCGCCGGGCGCTCTCAGGTGGGAACCTCCACACGCTCCGGGTGAACTCTAGGAACTCCTCCCGGGTTATAGTGTCCCTCCTCCCCGGGGGCCTTCTCCGCTTGAAGTCGCCCTTACTCATTACTATGATGTACTCGTGCTGGTCCCGGAGCGTGGGGTTCACGGCGCTCATCCACGTCCCCCAGGCCGTGCTGGAGCCGGAGACGGCGTCCCCCTTATCCCAGATGATCTCCCCCCGCATGAGGAAGCCTATCCTCTCAAACCTCTCTATCAGGTAGGCGTGGAGAGGGATGTACGGCTTCCGGCCGAGGTTGGCCACGTTGAAGCACACCCGCCCGCCCCATACCAGGACACGGTAGACCTCCCTCATCACCTCCTCTATGAAGTCCAGGTACTCCCCCAGAGTCAGGTCCTCGTCGTACTCCTTCCCCACATTATAGGGTGGTGAGGTAACCATGAGGTGCACGCTATTATCCGGGAGCCCTCGGAGAACCTCCCGGGCATCCCCAACTACAACCCTATCAAGATACCCCGGGGGCACGGGGTTCTCCACGAGACCCCCAGGGGCCGGCTTCGGCAGCGGCAAGCCCCTATACAGCCTCCTCGAATAGAACAGCGTCGAGTCATGAGCCACCCTACCAGCAGCACCGAAACTGCTAGTCC
>JALSQL010000091.1 GCA_026985435.1 Acidilobaceae archaeon | reverse complement strand
TGCTCTAGCGGGGGTGGCGGTCGTGGCCGACCCGGCTTCGACGCTGGACGCGATAATGGCGTGGGTTGAGGAGGCTAGGAGGGCTGCAGAGGCCCACCCGGAGCTCGCCAGGCTCCTCTACTCCGGGGTGATAGTTCTCGTCTCCTACCTGGGCCTCCGCCTCTACAGGGGTATACTCAGGAGGCTCTCCGGCGCTAGGGCGGTAGAGCCGGGTGTTGTGGAGAGGCTGTACAGGTTCACCTCCCTGGCCGTGTGGACCATAGTGCTCTCGATAGTCGTCTACGTCCTGACGGGGGCTACGGCGGCGTGGGCCTCAGCCATACTTATAGTGTTCGTGATACTCCTAGCCAACATTGACAACCTCGTGAACTTCTTCTCCTACTACGTACTCCTGGCCGAGAGGCTGGTGAGGCCGGGGGACTACGTGGAGGTGCCGGGCTACGGGGGCGGGCTGGTTAGGGAGATACGCTACCTCCACACAGTGGTCGAGCAGGCCACCGGCGTGAGGCTCATACCCAACAGGGAGCTCCTCCGCAGGGGGTTCAGGGTCGTCGACGAGGTCGTGCCAGCCCGGATCATAGTGAGGGTGAGCGGCATAGGCAGCCCCGACGAGGTCGAGAGGGTTAGGAGGAGGATAGAGAGCGTCGCCGAGCTGAGGGGCGGCGAGGTGGCGGCCATAACACACCCCCTCCACGGCGGCCCCGGGACCGCTAGGGCCTTCGTCTCGAGCGTGGCCAGCGACCACGCCGAGTACATTGTGGAGATACCGGTCCCCAGGCCCTCGGCCGGCCCGAGGAGGCTAGGCGTGCTGGTGTACCCGATAGCGGCCGCGCTCCAGGAGATGGGGTACAGCTACGAGATAAGAATCCAGCCAGCCTAGCCGCCCCCCGGCGGGGTGTACGGGCGTGGCCAGGCGGAAGGCCAAGCGGGACCCCTTCGTGTGCCCGCGCTGCGGCACCAGGGTGGAGGAGCCCCTGAAGACCTGGACCCTGGTGTCCCCCTTCCCCGACAGGAAGGGGCGGATAACGGTAACGGTGATGGGCAGCTTCCGCTGCCCCAACTGCGGCTACAGCTGGAGGGCGGTCGTGAAGAAGATCAAGACCGAGGCGGCGCCCCCGCAGGAGGAGCAGGGCGAGCGCGAGGAGGGGGAGATCATAGAGATAGACCTAAGCGAGCTCGACGACCTGGAGTAGCGGCCCCCGGCGGCTGCCAGCCTAGCCTGGTCCACACCCGGCCCCCCGGGCCTTCGGCGCCGGCGATCGCGGCACCGCCGCCGGGGGCCGGGGGCGGGGTGGGGGCTGCTAGGTGAATATTATCCCGTCGGCGCTCCTGACGACCACCCCCTTGTAGAGCCAGCTGACCTGCCTCAGGGTTGCGTGGAGGTCGAACTCGGTGAGGGCGCTTATCCCGTCGATGGGGACTACGACCCTGTACCAGCGGAGCGCGGCGGAGGCCGCGGTGTGGAGCACGCATATGTTCGCCACGGTGCCCACTATCACCGTGTTCCTGACCCCATAGACCCTCAGGAGGTCGTCGAGGGGGGTGCCGTAGAAGCCGTCGTACCTGGTCTTCTGGACGACTATGTCGCCGGGCTGGGGCTTCAGCTCCTCCACTATCTCCCAGCCCCAGGTCCCGTGCCTCACGTGCTCCCCCCATATCTCGAACTCGGGGTCGCCGTCGTAGTGGGTGTCCTGGGTGTAGAAGACCCTGGCCCCGGCGGCGCGGGCCCTCTCGAGGAGCCTCCTGATGGGCTCGACGGTGGCCTGGGCCGTGGGGACGTAGAGCCTCCCCTCAGGCTTGACGAAGTCGTTCTGCATGTCAACGACTATCACGGCGGTCTCCCGGGCGGGGAGCTCGACCCTCTCAACCACCTCGTACTCGGGGACCTCCACGGTGGCCCGGGCCATAGACGCCACCCCCCGGCGAGTACTAGGAGGCGCGCAGTGTTAAGCTTTAGCCGGGCCAGCCGCAGTGGAGGGGGGCCCTCCTAGCCTCCTCCACCGCGGCCGCCACCTTGGAGGCCACGTCGAGGGCTGTCATACCCTCCCCTAGGGCCTCGTAGGCCAGCTCCCCGGCCCTGCCCACCGTGTAGGCGGCGGCCGCCGCGGTGTGGAGCGGCTTGAGGGCCAGCCCGAGGCTGGCGCGCCTGGCCAGGAACGCCGCTGCGACGCCGGAGAGGACGTCGCCGGTGCCCCCCGTCGCCATGGCTGGCACGCCGGTGGTGTTCCTCCTGCAGCCGCCGCTGGGGGAGCAGATGTGGTCCACGGGCCCCTTCACTATGACCGTGGCCTGGTACTCCCTGGCTATGCGCCTCGCCGCCTCCCCGGGCTCAGCCTCCTCCCCTCCCAGGAGGAGCCTGGCCTCCCCCCGGTGGGGCGTTAGGATGGCCTCGGGCCAGAGGCTAACGCCCAGCCTGGCGACGGCCTTCAGCGCGTCGGCGTCGACCACCACGGGCCTCCCCCGCAGCTCCCCCAGGAGCCTCCCGACCGCCTCCACAGTCTCGCCCGCCAGCCCGAGGCCCGGACCCACGAGGACGGCGTGGGCCCTAGAGGCCTCCTCCAGCACGGAGTCTACATGCCGGGCCTCCAGCCTGCCGCCCTCGAGGGGCCTCGGTATTATCACGGGGCTCCACGAGGCCGCGGCGACGGCCACGCGCTCGGGGGCGGCGAGGAAGGCCAGGTCGGCGCCCGCCCTGTAGGCCGCCAGGGCGGCGAGAGCAGCGGCGCCGTAGTAGAGGCTGGAGCCCCCCACGACCAGCACCCGGCCCCCCACGCCCTTGTGGGCGTCCCTCGGCCTGGGGGGTATCCTGGCGGCCACGTCCCCCGGCCCGGCCAGCTCACTGGCCTGGGGTGGCATGCCCACCTCGGCCACGAGCACCTCCCCGGCGTGCATGCTGCCGGGGGGCCGGGCGAGCCCCGGCTTCATGGCGTGGAACGTGACGGTCACGTCAACGCTGGCAGCGCCGGGGGCCGCCTCGCCCGTGTCGGGGTCGACCCCGGTCGGCACGTCCACTGCAACCCTGAGGCCCCCGCTCTCCGAGACGGCCCTCGCCGCGGAGGCGGCGGGCTCCCTGAGCCTACCCCTGACCCCTATCCCTAGGACCCCGTCGATCACCGCGTCGGCGCT
This sequence comes from Acidilobaceae archaeon, assembly GCA_026985435.1. Classification (GTDB taxonomy): domain Archaea; phylum Thermoproteota; class Thermoprotei_A; order Sulfolobales; family Acidilobaceae; genus Calypsonella. The sequence goes on along the minus strand of JALSQL010000091.1, from coordinate 6,919 downwards.
CACCGGCTCGAGGTCGCCGGGGCCCCGGGCAACCCTGACCCGGGCGTAGCCGCTCCTCCTGAGGGCGTCGAGGTTGAGCCTCGTGTCGGGGTGGGTGTAGAGCTGGTCGGGGTAGACGAGCACAACCTCGACCCTGGCACCCCGGGCGGCGAGGTGCCTCGCCGCCACTATGGCGTCGCCCCCGTTCCCCCCGCGCCCGGCGAACGCCACCACCCTCCGGCCCTCAACGCCGCCCAGCCTGCACTCGACGGCGTCGGCGACGGCCCGGCCAGCGTTCTCCATGAGCAGGGTCAGGGGGACCCCGAGCCACGCGCTGTTCGCCTCGAACGCCCTAACATCCTCAGTATCGAGAACCAGGGCCTCCCCGGGGCCCCTGAACCCCGGGCAGACACCGTAGGCCACAGCAGCCCACCCCGGGGCCGCGGGCGGGGGCGGCCGGGTATTTCCCCGCGTGCCCGCTCAGCAGTCAACGCCCTCGTCACCCGCCCGGGGGGCGGGCTCGGCGCCTCGCCCGGTCGCTCATCACGGCGGGGCGGGGTTCGGAGCCATCCTCTCCTATCACACCCCTCCCCGGGGGGAGGGTCATCTAACAGCTCATCCACTCCACACGCCCCGCCCCCCGGCTGGGGCTGGGGCGGGGGCTCTTAGGCCTCCCCGCCGGGGCAGGAGGCGTCGAGCCTCTCGAGCAGCTCCCGGATGCCCCGGCGGAGGGTCTCGCAGGCCTCCCTGGCCTCCGAGTCCAGGCCAGCACCCCGGAGGTAGCCTATGGCGTCGACCACTTGGAATATCGTGTAGTACGGCCTTATCCTAGCCTTCGTGAGCACTATGCTGGCCAGCTCCCTCCACCCCTTCTCGGTGAGCCTGTAGCGTATCCTCTTCCCGCTCTTCACGTTCGACCTCTCGACCCCAGCCTTCTCTATGACGCCCTCCCTCTCGAGCTGGTCGAGCAGGGGGTAGAGCGTGCCGGGCGTGGGCCTCCAGTAGCCCTGGGTGGCCTCCTCTATCTTCTTGAGTATCTGGTACCCGTGGCTGGGCCCCTCGGCTAGCACCCGGAGGACGGCGGCCCTCAGCGTCTCCCTGACCAGCCTGCTGCCGCCCTCGACCCGGCGGGCCCGGGCTTTCTTGTCGCTAACCGCGGCTCTATCCAACCCCGGACTACCCCACCGTTAGACTGAAACCTTTTCGGGAAGGATATAAGTGTCCTAACCGTCCCAGCCCGCCGCTAGAGGGGGCGGTGAGGAGGGCTGGTATTGCCGACGGCCCCCCAGCGGGGCCCGTGGGGAGGGACACCAGACAGCGAGCCCCCCAAGCGTGGCGCCGGTGAGGAGCCCGATCCGGCGGCTCCGAAGCCTTTTAGGGTGGTGTGGACCGCTTCGCTGGCCGAGGCTATTATCCAGCTTAAAGCCCCCGCCCGACCCGCGGGCGGGCAGGCGGGGCGTACCTGTTGAGCGAGGCGGTGCACGCCGAGGTCTACCAGGAGATCGTGGAGGAGTGGAGGAGGGTGCGCCTCCTCATAGAGCCGAGGCTGAGGGCCGCGGCCAAGGACGCCAGCGAGGCTGGCCTCGTGGAGGTGTCCGAGTACATACTCCGGGGCGGGAAGAGGTTCCGGGGCTTCCTGACGGTCCTCGTTGCGGAGGCCCTCGGGGCGGCCCCCGAGCAGGCCCTCGACGCTGCTGTGGCGATAGAGATGGTGCACAGCGCCAGCCTCGCGATAGACGATATCATAGACAAGGACCAGGTTAGGAGGGGGCTCCCCGTAGCCTGGATGGTCCACGGCATAGAGAAGACTGTTCTGGCGAGCCTCCTCATGATACCAGTGGCCCAGAGCATGGTTGAGAGGTACGGCGTCAAGGCGCTGGGCCGGGTTATAAGGGCGTGGGAGCGCACCGTCCGAGGGGAGATAATAGACTACCTCCTCGCCTCGAGGCTCGGCCCCCAGAGGTACGTGGAGCTCGTAGACCTCAAGACCGGGAGCCTCTTCCAGCTGGCGGCCGCCCTGGGGGCCCTCGCCGCCGGGAGGGATGACATGCTCCCCAGCCTCGAGGCCTACGGGCTAGCCCTCGGCAGGGTCTACCAGATAGCTGACGACGCCGCCGACTACCACGCCTACATGGAGGGGAGGAGGCGGAAGCTAGACCCCAGCGAGAGGCTCTTCGAGAAGTGGGCCACCACAGTGCTCGGCGCGAGCCCCGGCATGCCCGCCGTGGAGGCAGCCCTAAGATACGTCGCCCGCCAGGCCCGCGAGGCCGGAAACGCCCTCCGCGGGCTGCCGGATGGGAGGAGGAAGAGGGTACTCCAAGCAATACCCTGGTTCATGGTCGAGAAGCTGCTGGAGGAGTCGAACCTCCAGCTCCCCCAGGAAACCTGACCCCCCCGGGGCCGCGGGGATACAAGCCCAAGATCCTAGGATGACGAATTTAAGTTTAGCTATAGAATCGGCTACGTGGGTGAAGAGGTGGCCGAGAGTAGGAGGGTCTCGGTGGAGGTAGAGCTGCCGAGCTGGCTGGAAGTGGACGAGGAAACCCTATCAAAGGCTATCAGGCTAGCCCCCGTCGAGATACTAGCGGCCAAACTGGGGCTCGCGGAGGAGGAAGCCGAATGGCTAGAGGGAGAGGTGAAGAAGAGGCTAAGGAAGGAGCTAGTAGAACAAGAAAAACGACGAGAACTACTAGGAAACTAGCGATAGTACTGGATATCAAGGAGTCATACATTAGTATATTATGTAGTAAAGTGGCGGCTCTGCTAGAAGGATTATACTGCTCAATGGCTGGTTATGTTTATGTTAGATTTAGTGGAGGACCAGATAGTTTAGCGTTGGGCGGATTATTAGCGGTCTGGGAGGCCCTCCGCGTTGTGGTGGGGCCGCGGGGATTTGAACCCCGGACCACGGGGGCCCAAGCCCCGCATCCTAGCCAGGCTAGACGACGGCCCCGCCGGCTCTGGGCCTCCTCGTGGGTAGCGCGTGGCTGGGGGGCCCTTATTTTTCGCTTGCCCGCCGCGCCCGTGCTCGGCCAGGTAATAAGGGGTCTTGGTGCCCGCCGCTTGCCGGGGGCGTGGTGGCTGTGCGCCGCCCGGCCGTGGTTGTTGTGGTGGCGGTGGCCGTATTAGCGCTGGCCGCCGCTGTTGGGTTGTGGGCCTCCCGTGGGGGTGGTGGCGGCGTGGCGGCTGGCGGCCTTGTTGACTCGAGGTTTGAGGGCCTGGTTTCCGGTGCCCCCGAGAGTCTTCGGGTTGAGGTTGAGGGACTCGAGGGTGTGGGCTCCAGGATACCCAGGGAGTACACGTGCGACGGGCCGGACAGGGCGCCGGAGGTTAGGGTCTCCGGCGTCCCCGGCGGCGCGGCGGCTGTGGCGCTCGTAATGTACGACCCTGACGCGCCGCTGGGCACCTTCATCCACTGGCTCGCAGTCGCCAGGGCCTCCGGGGGCTCTGCGGTATTCCCGAGGGACGCCGTGGTCGAGGGGCTGAACGACTTCGGCCGCCTGGGCTACGGGGGCCCCTGCCCGCCCAGGGGCCACGGTAGCCACCGCTACTTCTTCCTGGCGCTCGCCCTAGACCGGGACCCCGGGCTCCCCAGGGGCTTCAGGGTGGACTCGCTGCTAAACGCTGCCAGGGGCCACGTGCTAGCCTGGGGCTACGCTATGGGCACCTACTCCCGCTAGCCACCCCTGACACGTGAGGTTCTAGTGGCGCCGGGGGCGGGATTCGAACCCGCGCGCCCCTCCTCGGGGCAACGGGTCTCACGCGCGGCGGGCGCGAACCCCCAAGCCGCCCTCGAGCCCGCCGCCTTGGGCCGCTCGGCCACCCCGGCGCTCCGGTGCCCTCCGTCACGCTAGCGCTCTGGCCAGCCCTTTAAACGTTGGGCCGGCACCCCGGCCCCACGGCTGGCGCCCCGCAGTAGTCTGCCCGGGCCTGGGCGGGGGGCAGCCCTGCCAGTGGCACCGCCCTCAACGCTGCCACGAGGTGGGAGCTCCGGCCCGCACCCGCGGAGGGAGGGTTTAGGGGGCTTGGGGGTTAGCTGTGAGCCTTCAGGAGGGAGACGTGGCTCCTGGCCCTCTCGGCGAGGAGGCTCGGCTCTACTAGCATGACCCTGACCCTCCGGTTGCTCTGCGGCCAGTAGTGGGCCACCCCTGGGGTGTCGCAGTCCACGAGTATGCCGTAGTTCACGGCGCAGGCTGAGAGCTCCGAGCCCAGGCCTGGCGGCGGCGAGACGACCACGACCCCGGATAGGAGCGGGTCGGTGGACACTACGATGGCGTACCTGCCCGTCTCCCTGGATAGCCTCCCCGCGACGCCCAAGGCGTGGAAGAGGCCCTTGGAGGCGGCCTCAACCACGCCCCTGTCGTTCACGCCCTCATGCTCAACCATACCCAGCAGCAAATCAAACATTAGCGAGTGCTCCAACTTCAAGCACTCATCCTCCCCTATATCCTCCTCTGCCCGGAGCCGGGAGCAGAGTACCTCTAGAGGCTTGCATATCAACTTTTCGCACCCGCACGTATATACTCCCTTATAGCGCCCCTGCAGCCCCCCATATCTCGAGTCCGACACTTTAAAAACTTTTATAACGAAAAACACCACTCTCAAATTAATTATGGGTATTAGTATGCTATGACGCGCCAGGACGTGGCGGCGCGTACAATAATGTGTATGGGAATGCCTTTAAACCTACGCTTTGCACGCTTTCGCGGGAGATGAGCGGATGGGTAAAGAGATCCCCGAGCCTGTGTTCAACAAGTTTATAGAATCGAGGGTGTTCGACGGGGATTCCGCGGAGGACGCGATCTCGTATGTCGAGAGGCATGTGGGGGCCGCACTCCAGGGCCGGGGCGCCGTTAGAGTAATCCGCGTCACACTATACTACGCGACGCTAACCGAGGAGTGCCGCTTCTGGGTCTCCAGGGGCAACCTGGCCTACTCCTGCACGAGCCTCGAGCCCCCGGGGGAGAACCTATATAGAGTGCACGTCGAGGTGCTTGAGGCGACGGATATCGTGGCGGCCTTCGACATGGAGCGTGTCAGGTCTTCGGGCTTCGAGATACGCGTAGCCCAGCCGGATGCCGGGGAGGCGGTGAGCGTTCTAGAGAAGCTCGTAGCCCCGCCACCGCCGAGCGGCAGGCCGGGGGGCGGCGGGGAACCCGAGGCCCGAGGGTCGAGGGCGACTCCGGGCGCTCAGGCATCGCCCGACGAGGTGTTCTCCGAGTGCACGTCGAGGATATGGGTTAGGTGCAGCGCCTCCCGGTCCTGCCGGGGGCCCCCGGGCGAGGTGCTCGAGAGGGCGGGCGTCATAGCCGCCGGCGGGGGGTCCAGGTATGTGTGCATCCTGAAGGACTACATGGGGTGCCCCTACCTGGTCCTGGAGATAGACGGGGCTAAGGCTAGCGTGGAGTGCGTGGAGAGCAGGGACGCCGCCCTGAGGCGGGTTGACGCGGTCGTAGAGGCTGGCGGGGAGCTGGTAACCTCCTAGCCCCCGCGTGGCGCTAGATCTCGGGGGGCGGGGCGCCGCCCCACTCCGCTATCCTCGAGAGCCTCCTCTTAGTCTCGTTAACAGCCGCCAGGAGCGCCAGGGTGAACGCCACGCCAGCCAGGGCCGCCGCCGCCAGGAGCGCCATGCCAAGCCCCGTGGAGGGCCCGGCTGCGACGCCCGAGCCCGCCAGGGGGCCGAGGGAGGCGAGCACGAGCCCCGAGACCCGGTATGCCCGGGGGAACCGGGCGCCGCCGACCTCCACCGACGGCAGGACCCAGAGGAAGAAGGCCGACTCGAGCACCCAGCCCAGCGCCACCAGGGAGGCGCCCGCCACGAGGACGAGCCTAGCGGCCGCCAGGGCCGCCGGGCCTGCGTGGAGCGCTGCCGCGTAGGCCAGCATGCCCACGGCCAGGCCCCCGAAGCCGGCCTCGAGCACCCAGGCGGCGTAGAGGCCCAGCCTGGCCCTGCCGCATACCCGCTCGAGGCTCCTAGCAGCGGACGCCCACGAGGAGAGCCCGTAGACGGCCGAGGCCGAGGAGAGGCCCAGCAGGAGGCTGGAAGCCGCGGCCAGTGCTGGGTGGGCAGCAGCGGCGGCCGGCCCGGGGGGCCTGAGGGGGTTGAACTCCGCCAGGGCGGCCAGGGAGGCGGAGAAGAGGAGTAGAACCAGCGCCACCAGCAGGGGCCAGGTGCCCCTGGCTAGGAGGTCGACGCCCCTCGACGCCTCCTCGACAAGCCTTCTAGCCCTCGCGAAGTCCGGGGCGTCGACCCCCTGCACCTGCAGGCCACCGGTTCCCGTATAGCTGGTAGGGTAATTCTGTTTTCCCACCCACCCCCGGCTCCACCGTGGAGTCCGTAATGCAAAACGGGCGTCCCGCCGGCGCGACGTTAAAAACCCCGGCCCCCCGAGGTCGAGGGTCGGGGGGCTGGTGGCTCATGGCGGTGAGGGCCACCGTCATGGGCTACCGGAGGGGCCCCAGCACCCAGTACCCCGGCCAGGTCATCCTCAGGGTTGAGGGCCTGCCAGCGGCGAGGGCGGCGGGCCTGGTGGGCAAGCGCGTCGTCTACCGGGACCCGAAAGGCAACATTTACCGGGGCAGGGTGGTCAGGAGGCACGGCGCCAGGAACCCGCTACTCCTAGCCCGGTTCGAGAGGCCGCTCCCCGGCCAGGCGATAGGCGGGCAGGCTGAGATACTCGACTAGGCCGCCGGGCCTATCCGGGCCGGATTTTTACCCTCGACCCCCACCCCGCCTGCTCGCGTGGGGGCTGCTGGTTGGCGAGGCTAATAGGCGACCTGAGGAGGAGGCTCGACTCCATCCTCGAGAGGTTCCGCTCCGGCGAGAGGAGGGGGCTCGTGCTAACGCTACTGGCAGTAGCCAGGCTGGCCAGGCGGGGCGAGGAGATAACGGCTGAGAGCGTCGCCAGAGAGGCGTCCAGGATAATGGATGAGAGGCCCG
>JALSQL010000090.1 GCA_026985435.1 Acidilobaceae archaeon | reverse complement strand
GCCCTTGCCGCCCTCATCCATAACCAGCACCGTGCTCTCGTAGGCGGCGGAGCCCTCGCTGGCCTGCCTCTCGACCCTGGCGACGCCCCTGCTGACGAGGTACGACTGACCGTTCACTATACCCCTAGCCGTCACCCTGCCAGCGGTGCTGGGCGCCCTGAGTATCACGTTCTCCACGGCGTCCAGCCTCTGGCCGCCGGCGCTAGACAGGCTGGCGGCGACAGTCGCCGAGCCCCTAGCGCCGACTATGAAGTTGTCCTCCCTGTCGTGCACCATGTCGCCGCCCAGGGCGGCTATCCTCGACTCAACCCTGGCGTCCTCGCCCACGGCTGCCACCCTCCTGAAGTACACCGCCCCGCCGCCCAGGTTGACTGAGGCCAGCCGGAGGGTCGCCCGCTCCCCGACGCTGGAGAGGGTGGTGGCTGTCATGGCGCTGCCCGGGCTGGTGTAGGCCACGAGCACCAGCTCCAGCTCCGCGTCGGGCTCCACCGTGACCTCCACGTGGTAGCCGGCGTAGCCGCTCCTCCCGCCCAGCAGCCACACCACGACCCTGCCCCTCGAGCCGCCCGTGGCCCATACCCTGAGCCCGGAGGCCCAGCGGAGCGCGTGCAGCGCGTCTAGCCTGCCCTCCACGGGCACCCTCCACTCGCCTAGGGCCTCCGGCGAGAGCGGCTCGACGTAGACCCCCCTCGGCGGGGCCTCGACCCTCACCCCAGCCGGGTAGAGCAGCGCCGTCGGCTGGGCCTTGGCGGTGAAGGGCGGCTCCGCGGCCTCGCGGGCCAGCTCCCCGGCCTCGACTAGCTGGAACGCCTTCCAGTTCGTGTAGTATGGGTGGGTGGGGCTGTCCCTCACCCTCTGGTAGGGCAGCCTGCGGGCGAGCTCCTCGAGCTCCTCCCTGGTTAGGGGCTTAGCCAACGCCGCCGAGCCTCGCGAACTCAATCTCGATCACCCTCCTAAGCACCGCAGCGTACTCGAACGGCAGGTCTCCCATCACGTCCTCCAGGAAGCCCATGACGAGCAGGCTCGTGGCCTCCTGCTCGGTGAGCCCCCTCTGCTGGAGGTAGAAGAGCTGGTCCTCGCCTATCCTCCCCGTGGTGGCCTCGTGGGTCACCTGCGCGGTGGGCTCGTCGACCTGGTTGTGGGGGTAGGTGTAGGCGACGCTCCTATCGTCGAGTATGAGGCTCTGGCACTCCACGTGGGCCCTCGCCCTCCTGGCCCCCTTCGCTATCCTCACGAGCCCCCTGTAGATGTTCACGCCGCCGTCCACGCTTATGCTCTTGTTCACTATCCTGCTCCTCGTGTCGGGGGCCAGGTGTATCATCTTGCTCCCGCTATCCTTGATGTAGGGCCCCTTGGCTAGCTGCACCACTATGCTAGAACTCGAGGAACCCCTCCCCCTCAGCACCGTCGACGGGTACGTGTACGTTATCTTGCTCCCAATGCTGCCCTCTATCCAGTCTATCCTGGCTCCCTCCTCGGCTATGCCCCTCTTGTTGTTGAAGTTTATCACGTTCCTACTCCAGTTCTGTATCGTTGTGAACTTGACGACCGAGTTCCTATGGGCGTATATCTCGACCATCCCGTCGTGGAAGCTGTAGCCCTTGAACATCGGCGCGCTGCAGCCCTCTATGAAGTGTATGTAGCTCCCCTCGTCGGCCACCACTAGCGTGTGCTCGAACTGCGCCTCGAGGCTCCTGCCTATCAGGAAGAAGGCCTCGACGGGCTCGTATATCCTGACGCCCTTGGGCACGTATACGAAGGCGCCGCCGCTCCACAGCGCCACGTGGAGCGCCGCGAACTTGTGGTCGGACGGCGGGAAGACGCGGGCGAAGTACTGCTTCACCAGGTCCGGGTAGCGGCGCACCGCCTCCTCCATGGGCAGCATTATGACGCCCCTCTTCTCGAGGAACTCCTTGACCTTGTGGTAGACGGTCTCGCTCTCGAACTGGACGCTCAGGCCGGCCAGCAGCTTCGCCTCCAGCTCGGGTATCCCGAGCTTCTCGTAGTACTCCCTGATCTCCCTGGGGAGCTCGTCCCAGCTCTCCGCGGGGGCGTCGACCTCCGGCTTCACATAGTGCGAGAGCTCGTCCAGGTCTATCTCGTCGACCCCTATCACCCAGTTAGGCGTCGGCAGCTTCTCGAACAGCTCCAGAGCCCTCAGCCTCAGGCGCCGCATCCAGTCGGGCTCCTTCTTGACCCTCGATATCTCCTCTATCAGGCTCCTGGAGATCCTCCCCCTGAACTCCAGCTTAGCCCGGGTGGGGGAGGCGTAGCCCAGTATCTCCTCGGGGAGCCTCTCCGGGAGGAGGCTCCTAGCACTCTCCACGGGCCCCACCCCCACTAGGCAGTGCCGGCGGGCGCCTGGCCCGCCACGGCGCCGTACCCCTTCCTCTCGATCTCCTCGGCCAGCTCGGGGCCTCCCCGAGCGGCCACGCGGCCATCGACCAGGACCGTCACGCGGTCGGGCTTCACGTACTGGAGGAGCCTAGCGTAGTGGGTTATGAGGAGGACCCCCTTACCGCTCTCGCGCAGATCCCGGATTATCGAGGCCACAACCCTGACACCGTCTATGTCGAGCCCCGAGTCGGGCTCGTCTAGTATCACGACCTTCGGGTCGAGCACGAGAGCCTGGGCCACCTCAACCCTCTTCTTCTCGCCGCCGCTGAAGCCAACGTGGAGCTCCCTCTGGGCGTACTCGGCGGTCAGGCCCACCCTCTGGAGGGCCGCGACGAGCCTCCCGAAGACCTTGGGGTCGGCCGCCCTGCTCAGGCTCTCGACGCCCATCCTCTTGTTGACCGCCGCCACGACCAGCGAGCTGAGCCTCACACCCGGCAGGGGCGGGGGCTCCTGGAAGCCCAGGAACACGCCCTTCAGGGCGCGCTCCTCGGGCTCGAGGTCCACTATGCTCTCCCCCTCCAGCAGTATGTCACCCTCGACGACCTCGTAGCCGGGCCTGCCCGCTATCGTGTAGGCCAGGGTGCTCTTGCCGCTCCCGTTTGGCCCCATGACCGCGTGTATCTCGCCCTGCCTCAGGGTTAGGTCGACCCCCCTCAGCACCCTCTTGCCCTCGACGTCCACGTGGAGGCTCCGCACCTCCAGCAGCTCGGGCACTCCTACCACCCTCACCTTTAACGCCGTTTAACTCCCAGCCTCCACTCCCGTCCAGCATATTTAAGGGTTAGCAAGTGTCCCCCACCCAGAAATGCTCAGCCCGCCCTCCTGCTGCAGAGCAGCGCGGCGACGGCGGCGGCTAGGACCAGCAGCGTCAGGGCGGCGTGGGAGGCGACGACCTGCGGCTTGTCGTTGAACAGCCTACCCTCGGGGGTTACCACGCTCCTCGAAACCCTCCCGGCGTTGAAGGCGGCTATGATCGACACGGCCTCGAGAACCCTCGGGTTGCCATAGAAGAGTATGCCAGCCAGGTATACTGCGGCGTAGAAGACGTTCTCCGCCACCAGGAAAGCCGGCAGGTCGGCGGCGAAGTTTATCCCAACATACCCCACCACCAGCAGGGCGAGGAGGCCCCTCAGGCCGAGGCTGCAGGCTGCGCCCGCGACCATCCCCAGCACCCCCGCGGGTGCGAGCGACACGTACCGGGCGATTAAGCCTCACCCGCGCCCGCCCAGCGGGCGGAGGGGTGCCCGTGGAGTTGGAGGCGGGCTACTGCCCGTGCGAGGGCAGGAGCGGGTGGGGCCTGGCGCTCTGCCTCGCGCCGCCGAGGGGCGAGTACGAGCTCGAGTACCCCGCCGGGAGCGGCGCCGTGATAGCTATCAGCAGGGACGGCGTGTTCCTCCGGCAGATCCGGGCCCCCGAGACGCTACCCTTCATGGAGACGGTCGAGAGGCCGATCTCGGAGGCCGAGCTCGAGAGGCGAGGCATAACCTGGCTTAGGGTCGCCTGCGACTCGATAAAGGCGCTGCGCGGCGCCGCCGGGAGCGGGTCGAGGCTCGCGAGGGGCCTGCTAGAGGCCTGTAGCGGCGTCGTCGGGGAGGTGGAGCGCCTCTGCGGGGGTGGGGGCGATGGGGAGGGTTAGGGTTAGGTACCTCGGCTACCTGGCGGAGTACGCTGGCGGCAGGGAGGTCGAGGTCGAGGTGGGGGAGTCCGGGGCCAGGCTGATCGAGGTGGTGAGGCTGCCCCCAGACGTTAGCCCCGACGACCTCGTCTTCCTGGTTAACGGGAGGCCCGCCAAGCCCGGCGACAGGGTGAGGCCCGGCGACACGGTCTCGGTTATGCCCCACATTAGCGGTGGCGCCCCCGCGCCGAGTTATATCCCGGTAGCCGCCCCGGCCAGGGCGACGGCGTAGGGGTGCGCTCGCTTGAAGGGGTGGCACGGCAGGCTCCTCTGGGTAGACCTGACCCGGGGCGAGGCTAGGAGCGTCGAGTACCCAAAGGAGTGGGCCCTCAACTTCATGGGCGGCAGGGGGCTGGCTGCTAGGATCCTCTGGGAGCACATGCCAGCCGGCGCCGACCCCCTGGGGCCCGACAACCTCCTGATATTCGCCGTCGGCCCGCTCACCGGGCTCCCCCTGCCGAGCAGCGGCAAGCTGGTGGTGGCGGCGAAGAGCCCCCTGACGGGGGGCTACGGCGACGGCAACATTGGCAGCATGGCGGCGGTCCACCTGAGGCGTGCCGGCTTCGACGCCATAGTGGTCAGGGGCAGGGCCGAGAAGCCCTCCATGCTGGTCGTCCGCGACCAGAAGGCCGACATTCTCCCAGCGGAGCACCTCTGGGGCCTCGACACGTGGGCCGCCGAGAGGAGGCTTCGGGAGGACTACGGTAGGAACGCTGGCGTGCTCCTCATAGGCCCCGCCGGCGAGAGGCTGGTCAGGTTCGCCACCGTCATAAGCCAGGAGGGCAGGAGCGGCGGCAGGCCCGGCATGGGCGCCGTGATGGGGTCGAAGAGGCTTAAGGCCGTGGTGATAGTTGGCACGGGCGACTTCAACCTGCACGACCAGAGGGAGGTCGCCAAGCTGGGCTCCGCGGCCTACAGGGACGTGAAGCGCTCGAAGGGCTACAGCTTCTGGATGCGGCAGGGCACCATGATGACCGTCGACTGGGCCCAGGAGAACAGCGTCCTCCCAGCCTACAACTTCAGGGAGGGGGTGTTCGAGGGCTTCAAGGGCATCGACGGGTACAGGATGGAGGAGCTCAAGGTCACCCAGAGGGGGTGCCCCAACTGCAACATGACCTGCGGCAACGTTGTCAGGGACGCCGAGGGCGAGCTGAGCGAGCTGGACTACGAGAACGTCGCGATGCTCGGCAGCAACATCGGCCTAGACGACCTGGCCAAGGTCGCCGTCCTCAACAGGCTGGCCGACATGTACGGGCTCGACACCATCAGCCTAGGCGGCACCCTAGCCTTCGCCGCGGAGGCCAGCGAGGAGGGCCTCATAGACGAGAGGATAGAGTGGGGCGACTTCGACAGGTTCCGAGACCTCATCAGGGAGGTCGCGCTCCGCGAGACGGAGCTGGGCAACCTGCTGGCAGAGGGCACCAGGAGGGCGGCGGAGAAGCTCGGCGGCGACTCGATAAGGTACGCCATGCAGGTCAAGGGGCTCGAGGTCAGCGCGTACGACTGCCACGCCGCCCCGGGGATGGCCCTCGCCTACGCCACCAGCCCCATAGGGGCCCACCACAAGGACGCCTGGGTGATAAGCTGGGAGGTCGCAACCGACAGGTTCTCCTACGGGCCGGAGAAGGCTAGGAGGGTCATAGAGCTCCAGCGGGTCAGGGGAGGCCTCTTCGAGAGCTTCGTGACCTGCAGGTTCCCCTGGGTGGAGCTGGGTCTAGACCTCGACTACTACATCAAACTGCTCAGGGCGGCCACGGGCGTCGAGTACACCTGGGACGACCTCTACGCCCTAGCCGACAGGGTCTACGCCCTGGTGAGGGCCCTCTGGATAAGGGAGCTGGGCGGCTGGGACAGGAGCCTGGACATGCCGCCGGCCCGCTGGTTCAGGGAGCCGATAAGCAAGGGCCCCCTCGCCGGGAGCAGGCTGGACATAGAGAAGTTCCGCGGCCTCCTCGACGCCTACTACGAGCTCCGCGGCTGGGACGAGAGGGGTGTCCCCAGGAGGAGCACGCTCGAGAAACTGGGGCTCGGCTTCACGGTGGAGACACTCGACAGGCTGGTGGGCCTCACCCCCTAGCCGGGCTGGGCGCCCTAGCCGCCTTCTTTCCCTTGGCCTGCTTCTTGGGCTCCCCCGCCTCCTTCGCCTGCTTCATCCTCTGCTGCTCCAGCTTCTCAATGTCGACCCCGAGCTTGTCCTTCATGTACTGGACTATCTCCTTGTACCTGTTCCTAACCGTAACCTCCGTCACGCCAGCCTTGCTCGCCACGTCCTTCTGGGTCTTCCGGAACCCCTGCTTGATAGCCGCTATGTAGACCGCGGCGGCCGCCACCCCGTTGGGGTCCTTGCCGGCAGTTATCCCAGCCTCCCTGGCCAGCCTCACTATCCTGACAGCCTCGGCCGCCACGCTGTCGGGCAGCCCCAGCTCGCTCGTTATCTGGCTCACGAAGCTCTCCGGGCTTATCACGGGTATCCTCAGGTTTAGGTCTCGCACGAGGAGCCTGTAGCACCTGGCTATCTCCCTCTTCGGGTCGAAGCCCTCGCGGAGGTTCAGGGCTTCGGCTATCTTCTGTATGCTGCAGGCTATCTGCCTCTTCCTGCAGGCGGCGTAGAGAGCCGCGGCGACGACGCTGTCTATGCTCCTCCCCCGCGTGAGGCCCTTCTGGGCGGCCTCCCTGTAGATCCTGGCGGCCTCCTCCTTCACGTGGGCCGGCACTCCGAGGGCCTGGACCAGCTCGTCGAGCCTCCTGAGCGCCTGGTTAATATTCTTCTCGATACTCGAGAGGGAGCTGCCGTAGGCGTAGTACTGCCTCCGGATCCGCTCGAGGCGGGCGATCCTGCTGAGCCCGCGGGGCTTCCCCGCGGAGGGTATAGCGTAGCCTACGGTGACCCCCATATGCTGCTTGGCGGGCGAGAGGGGGCCACCCACGCGGGCCCTCCGCCTCCGCTCCTCCTCGTCGTAGGCCCTATAGTCGACCCTCTCGTCTATCACGCCCTCCTCTATAACCTCCCCGGTCAGGGTGCAGACCCTTACCCCCCTCTCGTGATCGTATATAATGTGCTCGGGGGGACACTCCCGGCCCCTGCCCTGGGGCCCGCTGGGCTCTCCACTCAACCCCCGCACCTCCTTAAAGAGTTTTCCCCGGTACCACCCGGGCGTATCGCTTAAAATCCCCTCCCAGCCAGGGGTAATAAGCGTTTCGCCCGGCGCTCCTACTCGACCGCCTCCAGCCTAGCCCCCTCCACGCCCACCTCCACGGGCCCCGCCCACGCGGCCCCAGCCCGGATCATGGCGCACGCCACCCTCCCAGCGGCGCCTGCGGGGGCGAGGGCGATCGCGGAGCCCCCCCAGCCGGCGCCCGTCAGCTTGGCGCCGTATGCCCCAGCCCCGCGGGCCGCGTGGACTATGCGGTCCAGGTCGGGGCTCGACGCCCCCAGGCCTGCGAGGAGCCCGTGGGCCAGGTCGAAGGCGGCCCCCAGCCTCTCCGCGTCACCGGAGCCCATCGCCTCCAGCGCCAGGTCCACCAGGGCGTCGGCGGCCCGGTAGACCAGCCCGGAGGCGGGCTCGGTGAGGGCCGCCCTTGAGAGCACGTGCCTCACCACGTCTCCGGTCCTCCTCTTCACCCCGGAGTCGGCCACCACAAGCACGGTGCCCCCGGGGAGGGATAGCCCTAGCCTCTGGGGCTCGCCGCCACGCCTGTAGAGGAGAACCCCGCCGTGGACGGCGATGGCTGTGTCCACGCCGCTCGGCCTCTCGTGGACCACCCTCTCGCCCTCGAGGGCGGCCTCGAACAGCTCGCCCGGGCCGAGCTCTACGCCCGCCAGGGCCGAGTAGGCCAGCGCCGCCGCGGCGGTCACCGCGGCGCTCGACCCCAGCCCGGCGCCGGGGGGGAGATCGCCCCCAACCCTGACCTCGGCGGGCACGGGCTCCACGCCGAGGCGGCGCAGCGCCCGGAGCACGGCGGCCAGGGGCTCCAGCTCCCCGGGCCCCCTCAGCTCCAGGTCGGGGCCCACCTCGCCCCTCAGGCCTAGACGGGTGCTCTCTATCACCACAGGCCAGCCGGGCCTCCTCGCAGCCCTAACCTTCGCCCTCAGGCCTACCGCCGCCACCAGCGCCCTGGCCCCCCTCACGACGAAGTGCTCCCCGACCAGTATCACCTTCCCGGGGGCCGACGCAACCGCCACCCTCGGCAACGCCCACCCCGGCCGGCGCGGGCCAGGGGAGCCTTATGAGGGGCTCGTCCTGCACGTAGGTCCTCCCCAGGGCTAGGGCCAGCTCGGCCCTGCAGAGCTCGTAGCCGAGGTACGCGGCGTGCTGCAGGGAGACCCGGGCCCTCTCAACGGCGGCCCGGGCCAGGTCTAGGCCCCTGGGCGACTCGAGCCTCCACGCGCCCCTGGGGCCGCGGAACTCTACCAGCAGCCTCCCGCGGGCGTGGTCAACGTCCACCAGGAAGAACCCCGCGGGGTCTAGCCTCACCTCCACGCCCCCCACGGGCTCCCCCGGCGGGAGCCTGGGCGGCGGTGGCGGCTCCGGCTGCTTCACTATGAGGAGCCTGCTGGGGAGCCCCCTCTCGGTCATGCCGGCCTCGTAGGCCCTCTCGGCGAGCATCAGCGCCTCCCTGGCCTCGGCGGCCGCGTGTATGTCCTTGTACCTGTCCTCGACGACGTAGTAGACGCTGGCCCCAACCTCCACCGCCACCGCCGCCAGCAGCGCGTGGACCCCGTGCGTGTCGGCCTCGACCTCGCCCGCCACGTTCGCGGCGGAGAACACCAGGGGGACCCCAAGCCTCCTCCTAGCCTCGAGGAACCTCGAGAGGCTCTCGGCGAAGCCTATCAGGGGCATGTCAACAACGGGGTCGGCCATCACGGCGGCCCCCGCCTCCCGCAGCGCCTCCGCCGCGAGGAGGAGGGCGTCCACGCTCCTATCGGCGACCAGCGCCGCGCGCCCGCCCAGCAGCCTCGACGCCCCCGCGAGCACCCGCGGCGAGGCGGAGAGGCCGTGGGCGCCGGCGTCCACCGCGGCCCTAGCGTGGGCCAGGCTGGGCGCCTCAGCCAGCACCGCGGCCCCGCCCCCGGCGGCGTCGAGGACCGCCGCCACCCTGCGGGCGAGCTCGCCCGGGCCCATCTGGGGCGTGGCGCCCACCACTATCATGTCCGCCCCCTCAGCCGAGGCCCTAGCCGCTGCATCCCCCGGCTCGGGGGCGTGGGGCGGCACCTCGGCCGCCACGAGGACCGGCGGCCCCCGGAGGGGCACCTCCACCGGCCCGACCCTCACGTGGCCCGGGGCGCGGAGCCTCCTCGGGGCCCCGTTGAGGAGCGAGTCCGCCGGGTCGGAGGCTGAGAGCTCGCCGCCAGCCTCGATGTGGTCTAGGAGCGCGGGTATGCCGGAGGCCGACCTGGTGCCCTTAACCACGGGGACCCCCAGCCTCGCCGCCAGCCTCGAGGCGTCGCCGCGGACGAGGCCGGGTATCACCACTAGGGATGCCCCGCGGAGCCTCGAGGCCAGCGAGGGGTCCCTCTCTATGATCCTCTCGAGCGCCTCCACGGTTAGGAACGCGGCGACGTTGACCGGTAGGACCTCCACGCTGACGCACGGGCGGCCGCCGGCGAAGTGCCGCACCACGCGCTCGGCCGCCCTGCTGGTGAGCAGGACGACCCGGCGGCTGCATGGCATCAGGTGGCGCACCTCCCCGGCGCCCTCGGGGCTACCAGGGGGCCCCGGCTAGTATCGACTTGTAGCCCGACGCCCCTATCCTGGAGGCCCCCGCCGCCACGGCGGCGACCGCGTCCAGCCACGTCCTAATACCACCCGCCGCCTTCACCGGCAGCCCCCACCTCGCGGCGGCCCGGGCCAGCCTCGCCACCGTCTGGGGGTCGCCCCCCTTGCTTATGACGCCAGTGCTGGTCTTCAGGTAGTCGACGCCCGCGCCCGCAGCTATCTCCGCGAGCCTCTCCAGCTCCCCGTCGCCCATCAGGGGGGCCTCGACTATCAGCTTCACCCTGCCCCCAGCAGCGT
>JALSQL010000089.1 GCA_026985435.1 Acidilobaceae archaeon | reverse complement strand
GCGGAGGTAGCGTATCGCCTCGATCTTGCCCTCCACCCCCCTCTTGCCGAAGCCGGGGAGCACGATCGCGGCGTCGACCCCCTCCAGGGCCTCCTCCACCCTGACCCTCCCCGCCTCTATGTCGGTTGCCTCGACCCACCTGAGCCTGGGAGTGACCCCGAGCCTCGCACCGGCGTGTAGGAGGGCCTCCCTTATGCTGAGGTAGCTGTCGTGGAGCTTCGTGTACTTGCCCACCATGGCGACGGTCACGGGCTTCGATGCGCCCGTCAGCCTCTCCAGGAAGTCCCTCCACGCCTCCAGGTCGGGCTCTCGGTCGGGTAGGCCGAGGCGTCGGAGTATGTAGGATGGGAGGCCCTGCTCCTCGAGGAGGAGGGGCACCCTGTAGATGGTGTCGACGTCGTGGTCGCTCACCACCGCCTCCTCCGGCAGGGTGGCGAAGAGCGCTATCTTCCTCCTAGCCTCCTCCTCTAGGGGCCTCTGGGTCCTCACCACGATGGCGTCGGGCTGTATCCCTATGCGGCGCAGCTCGTTCACACTATGCTGCACGGGCTTCGTCTTCTGCTCCCCAGTAGTGCTCAGTATCGGCGCCAGGGCCACGTGTACGAAGAACGTGCGGCCAGCGCCCTCCTCTAGCCTCATCTGCCTCGCAGCCTCGAGGAAGGGGAGCCCCTCTATGTCGCCCACCGTACCCCCTATCTCGACTATCAGCACGTCTACCCCAGTGTCGCGGGCCAGGCTCCTGACCCGCGACTTGATCTCGTCGGTTATGTGTGGTATGATCTGGACGGTCTGCCCCAGGTAGTCGCCCCTCCTCTCCCGCTCGATGACAGCCGAGTAGACCTGGCCGGTGGTTATGTTGTGCCTCCTCGAGAGGGTCTCGTGGAGGAACCTCTCGTAGTGGCCGAGGTCAAGGTCGGTCTCCCCACCGTCCTCGGTGACGTAGACCTCGCCGTGCATGTAGGGGTTCATGGTGCCGGCGTCGACGTTTATGTAGGGGTCTATCTTGACCGCCCCAACCCTGAAGCCCCGGGCCTTGAAGAGGAGGCCGAGGCTGGCGGTCACTATCCCCTTGCCGAGGCTCGACAGGACACCGCCCGTCACGAAGACGTACCTCGGCCCGCCGGAGCTGCCCGCCACAGACTGGGCACCGGCGGGTTCCTGGTGGTGGGGGCAGGCCTAAATAGGGCCGCGCTGTTCACACATGCAAAACAGGCGCGAGGCGCGGGGTGCCCGGGTAATGCCTTCTGTGGCGCTTACAGACCCCCTCCAGCAGGTAAGGGTTGAGGTGTCAGCGGCGGCCGACGCTGTGCCGCCGGGCGGCACGGTGCCCGTGCTGGCGAGGATCATAAGCCTGGCCTCGGCCAGGCAGAGGCTCGTGCTCACGATAGCCCTCGACGTCAGCCCCTCCATGGATGGGGAGAGGATATTCTTCGCGAAGTACGCTATAATAAACCTTCTCGACAAGCTTGAGCCCGGCGATGTCATAGCGATTATTGCTTTCTGCAGGAAGCCAGCCCTAGTCTACGGGCCCAAGAAGATAGAGTCCGGGGAGGACCTGCTCGAGGCGAAGAGGATCGTGGCCAGGCTCCGCCTCTGCCCGGGGACGAACATCGCCGACACCCTCGAGGAGGCTATACGCGTGGCGAAGCAGGCCGCGGAGGAGGGCGGGGTCGCGAGGGTGATCTTCCTCACGGACGGCGAGCCAACTGTGGGCGAGAAGAGGCCTGGGAAGATAATAGAGAGGCTCTACAAGGCCCTCGGCGAGGATGAGATACCCGTAGTGGCGATAGGGATAGGGAAGGACTACAACGAGGAGCTACTCATGGAGATAGCTGACGCCACGAACGGCTCCCTAGAGCACATAAGCGACCTCCTAGAGCTAGACAAGTTCATAGCGCGCGAGGCCATGAAGGCCGCCCAGATAGTGGCGAAGAACGTGCAGCTGGTCGTAAACCACCCGATCTGGGCGGAGGTCATGGTCTACGGGAGGAAGTACAGGAGGCAGAAGGGCTCCACCATAATAGACGTCGGATACCTGAGCAGCGGGGAGGTGGTAGACGTAGCCATGGAGGTTAAGGCTGGCGAGGAGGCCCCGGACGGCGCCAGGCTCCCCCTAACCTTCAGGGTCAAGTACATCGACCAGACGAGGAACTACCCGATAGAGAGCGGGGAGAGCGAGCCGCTGGAGCTGCTCGTGGGCGTCAAGCCCACCGAGGTAATCGAGTACGTTAAGAACAAGGTTGAGATGATGAAGGCTAGCGTGAGCCTCAAGGAGGCCCTCAAGCAGAGGGACTACAGGAGGGTCGTAGAGCACCTGAGGGTAATAGCGGAGGGCACGCTGAGCCTAGGCGACCTGGACCTCAGGGAGAAGACCATAGACATCCTGGAGATGCTGGAGAGGGGAGAGGTCGAGGAGGGCACGAAGCGCGCTGCGAGCCTGGCCCACAAGCTGGCGAGGGGCGAGGAGTAGCAGCGCCGATATATACCAAGACAACACTAACCCCTGCCAGGCGGGGTGTATGGGATGCCCCAGAGGCTCCGGGTGACGGTTAAGAAGGCGTTCTTCCAGCCCGCCTGGAAGACGCTCGAGCTGGAGCCCGGCACCTACATAATAGGCCGTAGCCCAGAGGCCCACCTCATACTCCCCGACAGGCTCGCGTCGAGGAGGCACGCCAAGCTATCATTCTACGATGGCAGGTGGTACATCCAGGACATCGGGAGCAGGAACGGCACCTACATAGGGGGCGAGGACATACGAGGCCGGGGCCCCGTGGCGATACCCGAGGAGGGCGTGGAGGTCGTCATAGGGACTACCCTGCTCGAGCTGAAGCCCCTACCCGACTCGGAGGCCCCAAAGGAGGGTTCTAGTGAAAAGAGTAAAGAGGCCGAGAAGCCCGAGGCCGAGTAGAGGCTCCAGGAGGCGCCCGCTGGAGGGGCCCGGGGGAAGGTGAAGGCTCTTGGCAAAACTTCGGGTCGCAGCTAACATCGACAAGCTCAGCGAGCTGCTGTCGCAGCAGGACGTGGAGCTAGCAATGCTCATCCACGGCCGCCTGAAGAACCGCCTGAGGGCCGGGGACTTCCGGGACCTCGCGGGGAAGCTGCTGGAGGAGGCGCGTGAGGAAGACAAGCTGGTGAGGGTGAAGGTCACGGGCCCCGGGGGCGAGTACAGGCTTTACGCCTACAAGGGCATGATAGTCGGGGCGGTAGGCGAGACCAGCGAGGGCGTCCTCCTCGGCCCCAAGGCCCTTCAGGTCCTGGAGGACCTCAGGGAGGCTGGCGTGATAGACATCTGGGAGGTCGACATATCCGCCCTCCCGGGCGAGGTGGCCGAGGCCCTCGGGGCCGCGAGGCCCTCGGAGGCGAGGCCCCCGCCCCCGAGGGGGTGGATAGGCCTGGAGCTGGGCGGCTTCAGGGTTGTGGCGATCCACAGCGAGAAGGGGGCGCTCAACTACATCCTCCGCGCCGAGGCGCCCTGGGGGGAGGTGGTGGCCCTCAAGATCCCCAAGCTCCAGCCGGGGAGGGGCGTGGGGGGCCTCGAGGTCTACAGGCTCGTCTCCGAGGCCCAGGCGATGGCCAGGGTCGCCACGGTCGACCGGAGGCTGCTCGAGAGGTACCTCGACCTCATGGGGTACACGCGGGACCTCGCCTCCACGCTGGAGAGGCGTAGGGATAACGTGGTCCGGGTCTACGCCATCCACGCGCCCCTGAGGTCGTACGAGAGGGCGGAGGACTACCTCTACAGGCCCCCCTTCGCCGCGATGGAGCTGGCCGACGGGGACCTCCTCGAACTAGAGAGGGGGGAGGCTAGGGACGAGCTCGTCTCAGCCCTGGCGGGCCAGGTGGGCGGCGCCCTAGCCCTCGCCCACGCCATAGGGATAGGCCACTTCGACCTGAAGCCGGCCAACATACTCTACAAGAGGGTGGACGGCGCCGTCATGCTCAAGCTCTCGGACTTCACGGGCTACAACAGGGTGGACGGCAGGTTCGTGGTCAACCTCTTCACCCCCGAGTACAGCGACCCCCTACTCATAGCGGCCCGCGGCAGGGGGGTCAGGCTTGACAGCGACGTGTTCAACCTGGCCGCCCTCCTCTACAGGGTGGCCAGGGGCGCCCCCTGCTACTGCATCTGGGCCCTGAACCTCTACCTCCTATCACTCATAACCAACAGGCCCCCGCCCGACCAGGTGCTCCGCCTCCTAACCTCCCGGGGCGAGGCCGCCAGGTACGTGGAGGAGGTAAGGAACGCCGTGACCCTCGCCATGAGGGAGAGGCTCGGCGCCTCTGCGGTGCTAGACAGGCTCAGGGCCCGCTACGAGGAGTGCATACGCTCCAACACGTCCAGGCTCAGGGAGCCGCTCCGCAGCGCCCTCAGGAGGGCCCTAACCCTCAACCAGAGGGCCAGGCCGAGGGACGCCGTGGACTTCTACGCTAGGAACCTCCTCTCCCTAGCGTAGAAGCCGGCATCGCAGGCGGCGATGGGGGGCCTACGCCAAATGCCTTCTCCTCACAGCCCGCCGGGCTCGGAGTCGGGAGTACACGCCACCGGCCCCCAGCGGCTGGGCGGCCCCCGGGGGGTTAAGCCCTGCCTCGCGCCCCTCCTAGCGGCCGCCCTGGCGAGGGCCCTCGTGGCGCTGGCCGCCCTCCAGGATGGGGGCCTCCGGGCTCTGGCGCACCGCTGGGACGCGGAGCACTTCCTCCGGGTGGCCCTCCACGGGTACTCGAGGCTGGAGGACGCTGCGTTCGCCCCCCTCTTCCCGGCCCTGGTCAGGCTTCTCCACCTACTAGGCCTCCCAGCGTGGGCCGCGGGGCTTGCGGCCGCGAACGCTGCCGGGCTCGCCCTAGTCGTGCTGCTATGCAGGCTCTACGGCCCCGGTCCTGCGGCGGCGCTGGCGCTGCTGCCCTCGATGGCGCTCTACACTACGGCCCCCTACTCGGAGCCCCTAGCCCTGGCGCTGGCGGCCGCCGGGCTCCTCGAGGCCAGGAGGCGGAGGTGGCCCCTCGCCGGGCTCCTCCTCGGCCTGGCGAGCCTGGCGAGGTACCAGGTCGCGATCCCGGCCCTAGCACTAGCCCTGGCGGCCTGGAGGGCCGAGCGCCGCCCCCGGGCCGCGCTCCTCGTGGCAGCCGGCCCCCTGGCGGCCGGGCTGGCGGTTGCCCTGCTCTACTGGAGGGTGTACGGGGACCCGCTGGTGTACCTCAGGGCTGAGAGGCTGTGGGACTCCGGCCTGACCCTCCCGGTGGTGGGCCAGGTGCGGTGGCTGCTCGACTCCTGGTTCACGAGGCAGCCGTGGAGCCTGGGGGGCCACCTGGTGGAGCCGTGGATGTGGGCGGCGAGGAACCTGGCGGTCTACGCCCTCTACCTTGCGGGGCTGGCGGCCCTCGCCAGGAGGGGCGACGCCCTCGAGGCGGCGTGGGCGGGGGCGGCCCTACTGCTGGTGGCTAGCCTGAGGGGGGTGCCGGGCGCCTCCGCCCCCCGGCTGGCCCTCGAGGCTTTCCCGGCCGTGGCAGCCCTGGCTGGCGCCCTCGACCGGGCGGCGCTACTCGCGCTCGCCGGCGCCGAGGCCGCCCTCATACCCTGGGTGGCCCTCTGCCACCTCCAGGCCTTCTACGCCTAGCCCGCCGAGCCCGCTTTAAGGCGGCCCGCAGCCCCCCTCCGGGGGCTGGGCGCGCGTTGAGCCTGGGGGGCGCCCGGGATCTGCTCGCCAGCGCCACGGCGCTCTACATCGTGGTCAGCCCCACGGCTAGGACCGACGCCTCCTGGCCGCCCCGGGGCTACGCCGGGCCGTCGGGGAGGCTGGACGTGGTCGCCAGGGCGGCGGTGGCTTCGCTCAGCATCGAGCGGGCCGCCGCCTTCGCCGGCCTACTCCTCGGCCCCCCGAGGCCCCCGGTGGCGGTCCTGGCTAGCGGCGAGTGCGTGGAGGCCGCCGGGGGCGAGAGGGGGGTGATGGAGGCGTTCAGGAGGCTCCTCATGGGCCGGCGGGTGGGGGGCTGCATGGCCCTACCCTGGGGGGCCGAGAGGCTGCTCCACGAGGCCCGCAGGCTGGGGTTCAGGGTTTACACGCTCGAGGAGGGCGGGGCCGACGTCTCCAGGGTCCCCGGGGCCCTCCGGGGTAGGGCGGCGTTCCTCGCGGGCGCCCACCTCGACCCTCCCCCCGGGGTTCTGGCGCTTGCCCGCAGGCTCTCCGAGGCTAGGGTGAGCGTGGGGCCCCGGAGCCTCCTGACAAGCCACGTTCTAGCGTTCCTCGCAGCGCTCCGGGTGTCGGGTAGTGCTTAAGAGGCGCGAGCATCGTAGGGTAGCCGGTGGTGGCGGTGATACTCTTCGACTGGGGCACGTACAACGCCCTCTCCAAGCTCCCCGTCGCCGCCACGCTTGGCATGAAGCTGACCGAGGTGCCCCCCTACGACTTCTCGAGGCGGGGCCGGGGGGAGGAGTACTTCCGGGAGTACGCCAGCCAGGCTAGGAGGGCCTTCACCACGGTCACCGCGCACGCCCCCTACTACAACGTTGTTAGCGCCGACAGGGACACTATGGAGAGGAGCTGGAGGGCCCTGCTAGCCGCCGCTAGGAAGGCCAAGCTGGCGGGGGCGGAGGTGTTCAACCTCCACCTGGGCTGGAGGGCCTACGGCGACCAGAGGGACCTCGACCTCGCCGCGGAGTTCCTGGCCAAGCTGGTCTCCGAGGCGGAGCCCATGTACGTGAGCGTGGAGGTCCCCTACACTAGGAGGATGCTGGGCACCTGGGAGGACGTGAGGGCCCTCCGCGAGGCCGTGGGGTCTGAGAGGCTGATAGTGTCGGTGCAGCTCGAGAACGCCTGGATGCTGGAGACCGGCGCCAGCGAGACGGGGGACTTCGAGGCCGCCAACGCCCGCGCCACCAGGGAGTTCTGGCTCGACCTGCTGTCTAGGACCCTCCAGCTGTCGAGCGGCTTCCTATCCCTTAGGTTCAGCCAGGTGATAGGCTTCGCCTTCGGGTCGAGGATAGTGAAGAAGAGGGTGCCCCTTGGCAAGGGCTACCCGGACCTGGCCCCGCTCGCGGAGGCGCTCGCCGACTTCATGGTATCCCGGGTCAGGGGGAGGGGCCTCCAGCTGAGGATGCACGTGATCTACACAGGCCCCCCGGCTACCAAGTACCGGGACTCGATAGACCTCTACGCGGCCATAATGAAGGAGGCGGTCAGGCACCTCTAGACGCGGAGGAGGCCCCGGGCGGGTTGGCGGGGCGGCGCAGCATAAGGCCGAGGCGCTACCAGCTGGAGGCCCTCAGGTGGGCCCTCCAGCGGGGCCGGGCCGTGGTCTGCATGCCGACCGGCACCGGCAAGACCGTCATAGCCGGGCTCTGGGTCAGGGAGGTGCTCTCCCGCGGGCTGGCGTCGAGGGTGCTGGTCCTCGAGCCCACCCGCTACCTCGTCGAGCAGACCGCCCGCGTGCTCCGCTCGATGGGCCTCCCAGCCGAGCCCCTCCACGGGAGCCTACCCAGGGCCGGCAGGGCCAGGGCCTGGAGGGCCAGGGTAGTCGTGGCCACGCCGGAGATAGTGGTGGCCGAGTGGGGGGAGCTGGCCGCGGACGGGTTCGACGCCCTGGTGGTGGACGAGTGCCACCACACCACAGGCCAGGACCCCTACAGGATCGTAGCCTCCAGGATCGGCGCCAGGCTGAGGCTGGGGCTCACAGCCCTCGTGCCCCCCTCGAGGAGGGCCGAGATAGAGGAGCACATAGGCGAGGTGAGGTGCTGGGGCTGGGACCACCCGGAGATAGCGAGGTACATGCCCGAGTGGGCGGCCGAGGTGTACGAGGCCCCCCTGAACGCCGCGGAGAGGAGGCTCTACGAGGCCATAGAGGAGGCCTGGGCCAGGGCCCGGGGGGCCGGCAGGGCGCTGCTGGGGAACGCTCTCAGGTGGCTCGCCAGGGACGGCGCGGAGGCGCTCCGGGAGACCCTCGAGAGGAGCCCCCGCCTCCGCGCCGCCCTCGGCGGGGCGTACAGGCTGGCCTGGGACCCGGGGGTTAGGGGGGCCCACAAGCTAGGCGCCCTGGAGCGCATACTGGCCGACCACGAGGGCTTCACGAAGGCTATAGTGTTCGTTGAGCGCGTGGTGATAGCCCGCATAGTAGCGGGCGCCCTCGATGACTGGGGCGTGGCCCTCCTCCTCGGCAGGAGGGCCGGGGCCGGGAGCCCCAGGGAGGCCCTCGAGAGGGCTAGGAGGCCCGGGGTTAGGGTTGTGGTCTCGACCAGCGCCGGGGAGGAGGGCGTCGACCTCCCCGAGGCCGACCTGCTGGTCCTCTGGAGCAACACAGCCAGCCCCCTGCGCTTCGTGCAGAGGCTGGGCAGGCTGCTCCGCCCCCGGGGGCCGCGGGGCGGGGGGCAGAAGTACGCGGCGTTCATAGTGACGCCTGACACGGTGGACGCCGACAGCCTGCTCGACGGGATAGCCGAGGCCAGGCGGGCGGGCGTCCACGTCGAGGTCGACGAGGAGACCGTGGCCCACCTCGTGGCCCTCACTAGGAGGCGCAGGGTGCTGGAGGTGCTCTACCAGCACCCCGCCACCCCCGACATGGTGGCCCAGGCCCTCGGGGCCCCCAGGGACCGGGTGGAGGCGGCGCTCCGCTGGCTCGCCACCCGGGGGTACGCCGCCTACATACACACGCCCATCGGCAGGGTCTACTACCCCCAGGACCAGACCGGCCCCCTCTACAGGGAGTACGGGGAGTACCTGAAGCCCCACCCCGGGGTGACGGCGACCATCAAGCCCCTATGCCCCGGCGGGGGGGCCAGGGCGGTCAGGCAGGCCCCCTACGATAGGGGCCGCCGGGCCCTCCTAGCGGCGTTCGCGGCCTGCGGCGAGCTAGCGGGCGTGCGGGCCACGGCGTTCCACCAGGTGAGGGGGGTGGTTAGGGTGTACAACCTGGCCTACAGCTTCCGCGCCCGCCTCCGGGAGGCGGTGGAGGCCACGGTTGACAACATATACTCGGCGCCAGCGGCGAGGGGCCGCGGGTAGCGGCGGGGGCTAGGCCGGCCTGCTCTTGGCGTTCGTTATGTAGACCTCGTGGTCGAGTATCCTCTCGAGGTGCCTCAGGGCCAGCAGGGCCGCGGCCTCCTCGGCGGTTAGGCTCTGCTTCTCCCGCAGCATGTCCAGCCTGGCGATGTAGAGGCTGTCAACCCTCTCGTCCGCCTCCAGCACCCGGCGCCGGGCCCCCTCGTCGCCGGTCTTGTAGGCCTTGTACGCCTCCTCCAGGCCCCGCTTTGCGGCCTCAGCCGCCTCGGCCACGTCCCCCGGCGGCCTGACCCCGGGGAGGCGGGCGGCGGTGTAGGTTAGCTCCCTAGCGTACCTCGCTATCCTGTAGAGGTCGTAGGAGACTCGGATGGCGGAGAGGGCCTCTATGAGCGGGTCGCCCAGGGGCTGGTAGCGGGCTATGAAGAGGGTCGCCGTGTACTCCACTAGCCCCTTCAGCTCCTCGGCTATGGCCACCTCGTCGTCTATATCAACGGGCCTGCCCTCGACTAGGGAGTCGAGGCTCTTGGAGAGCACCCTGGAGACGAGCCTGTAGAGCCTCTCCAGGGTGGCACCCACGTGCTCGAGGTCCTCCCTCATAAACGCGGGCTGGCCAGCCACTAGAGCTCACCCCTGAAGTACCTAGCCAGGAGGCCCGTCTTAGGGCCGAGCACGAGGCTCCTCGTGGGCCCGGCCTCCACCTGGCGGCCCCCGTATATGAAGAGTATGTAGTCCGAGACCCTGGCGGCCTGCTGGGGCGTGTGGGTCACTATGACCACAGTCATCCCCAGCTCCTTCGCGAGCTCCACTATGGTCTCCTCTATCTTCCCGGTGTTGACGGGGTCGATGTTGGCGGTTGGCTCGTCGAGGAGTAGCACCTCGGGCCTCGCGGCTATCGCCCTCGCCAGGCTGAGCCTCTGCTGCTGGCCCCCGCTCAGTATGGTGGGGGGCTTGTCGAGCCTATCCTTAACCTCGTCCCAGAGCATCGCCTTCTCCAGCGCCCACCTCACTATCTCGTCCAGCTCCCTCCTGCTCCTGGCCAGCCTGTGGAGCCTCGGGCCTATGGCGACGTTGTCGTAGATGCTCATGTGGGGGAAGGGGTTGGGGGTCTGGAACACCATCCCTACCCGCCTCCTCACCAGGTAGGGGTTCATAG
>JALSQL010000088.1 GCA_026985435.1 Acidilobaceae archaeon | reverse complement strand
CAGTATCGCCCTGTCTATCGGGGTTATCGTCACCACCCTCCCCCTTGCAGCCCTTACTGCGGCCCTCCTCAGGGCGTGGGGGACCCCGACTGCTAGGAGCAGGCCGAGCGCCACCGTTAGGGCGAGCCAGAGGGCGAGGGCCGGCTCGAGGCCGGCCTCCTCCATGAGCGCCCGGAGGATCCTGTTGGACTCCACCCCGCCCAGCCTCACCGCGTACCACGTCGTGGCCACGTCGGCCGCCCTCTCGGCCGCCCAGAGGGCGGCGAAGGCCGCCTGGTACCTCCTAAGCCTCAAGCCCCCACCCCCTCCCCGCCCCCCTCCGGAGGAGCGGCGGTGGAACCAGGTGGTGGGAGGGCTTAACTCCCGCGTCTAGAAGCGCCCTTACCGCGGCGTTGTGGCCTGGTATGCCCGTCACCTGGCCCCCGGGGTGGCTGGAGGCGGCTGCGTGGTAGAGGCCGGGTATGGGCGTCCTGTAGCCGCCCCAGCCTGGCAGCGGGCGCGAGTCTAGGAGGTGCGGCCTCGCCATCGGGATGTGGTTAGGGTTGCCCGTGGGGTTGCAGTACTCCGAGTCCAGGACCCTCCGGTCTACCCTCTCCGCCCACAGGAGCCGGGCCCCCGGCCCCGCCAGCTCCGAGGCGAGCTCCTCCAGGCCCCCGTGTAGGACGCCGGAGAAGGAGACCAGGTGCACCCCGCCCCGGGGCGGCTCGTGGAGCGTCGGGTACACCGCCTCCCCGGAGGCGGTCCTGGACTCGACCGCCACTATGGGCGGGGGCCGCCAGCGCGTGGGGGGCTCGGGCTTCGGGGCGAGCGCGAGGTTGACCCTGTCTATTGAGAGGTCCGTGGAGGCGAGCGCCTCGAGGGCCCGCCTCTCGCCCCTGGACAGGTGGGCGTCCAGGGCCTCCCCGGGGGCCAGCCTGGGGAGGCAGAGTATGCTCGCCGCCAGCAAGACGCCCCTCCTGGCCCCTGCAATCCTCCCCCCGGGCAGCTCCACGCCGTCCACCCTGCCCCTGGAGTAGTGGAGCCTCGCCCTGGCCCCGTAGAGCACCTCAGCCCCGAGCCTCCGGGCGGCGCGCTCCAGGGTGTGGGCTAGGAGGGTGAAGCCCCTCCTCGGCTGGCCCCACACCGCCAGGTTCATGTTGAAGTATAGCCCCACAAGCCCCGGCTCCCAGTAGAAGGGCGGGTACACGAGGGCCTCGGCGAGCTCCCCGCCGAGCAGGCTGGGCGCCCACGAGCCCCAGGGCTTCTCCACAGCCTCCCCCAGGCCTGGCTGGCACCTATCCAGGGCGTCGGCGGCCTCTCCGAGGCTGGGGGGCTCCACGGTGTAGAGCAGCCCCTCCGACTCGCCGCAGCGGGCGAAGCCCTCGAACAGCCTGGCCGCCTCCCTCCAGGACGCCCTCGACACCCCCAGGCCCGCGAGCTCGGCCTCGAGCCTCTCCGGGCGCCTCCACCAGCGGAGCCACTCCTCCCCGTCGACAACGACTACCCAGGAGGGGTCAGGCCACGACGCGACGGCGCCGAGGTCCACCCCCAGGAGCGAGGCTAGCCTCCCCGGCATGAGGCCCAGGGCGTAGGCCACCCTCGGGTACCACGCCTCCCCCACGGGCTCGCCGCTGGCCTCGCCGCCCGGGGTGGGCCTCGACTCGACCACGAGGACGCTGGCGCCGTTCGCCGCCAGTATCGAGGCTGCGACGAGGCCGTTATGCCCCGCCCCCACCACGATGTAATCCCACGGGCCTGCCACCCCCAAGGTCCCCGGCCCCTCCCGGGGGCCAGCGCGGTGCTGGAGAGGGGATATTACCCAGACCCCCATTCTCTAAGGCGGGGTTCTAAGGTGGGGTGGCAGGATTGCACGCGGCGCGCCCCCTGCTAGCGGCCGCCCTCCTAACCCTCGCCATTGCCGCCCTCGCGCAGGCCTCGGCTGCGACTCCGGCTAGCTACGTCTGGCCCCAGCAGTCATACCTGACCGTATCACCTGTAGAGCCATCGCAGATCTCAGTGATGCTGACCACGTCGCCAACATGCACAATAACTCTAACTCTTCCAATAACGTGGCGCTGGCATGAGGCGACATTGCCGCCGCTCAACCTAACCCTAACTACGCGCTCGCGGCCAGCCGGGGTAACCCCCACGAAGGTGCAGGTGATACCATTCACCCAGTCGAGCGGGTCGCCGCTACGCTGGGCTAGGCCCACCCTGACCCTGAGGGTCCACCCCGACGGCTCAGTCGAGCCTGTCTACAGGCTGGAGGCCGAGCTCGACGACCCGGCCAGCGGCGACATCTGCAACGCCACCGCTAGGCTGGAGTACCAGGCCAGCTTCACGGGCGATGGGGTGGCATCCAACCTCTCCGGGGGCGTTGAGGTGAAGCTCTGCGAGCCCGACCCGGGCCTCGGCACCCTCAGGGGCTACGGGGCCCTCCAGGCCGAGGCTAGGGCCTCCGGGGGCATCCTAGCCCTCGGGGCCTCCGGGCGCCTCACGCTCTACAAGGACAGCCCCACGCCTGTGGGGGTGCGTGGCTTCACGGTGAACCTCACAGTAGACGCCGACCGGGAGGTGGCTAGGGCCTCCTTCGCCGTGGACGCCGACCGCGCTACCCTCGAGGCCCTCGGCGTGGGGGGCGCCCTCAGCCCTGGTGAGGTCAACGATCTCCTGGCAGGCGAGGGCCTCGGCTTCGTCAGGTTCACGAGGCTCTCAATCACCTACACGGGCGGGGCCGCCAGGCTCGAGGGCTCCGCGACCATCTACCTCGACAAGCTTAGGAGCACCCTAGCCCGGCTACACATCGACACCAGCCAGCTTGACAGCCTCCTCTCCGACCTCCGGGGCGGCGCCAGCTTCGCCTGGCGGGTAAGCCTGACCGGCAGCGTCGAGGCCACCCCGGCGGCGTTCTCGGCCAGGGCCTCCCTCTACTTGTCGTACGCCGGGGACCCGGCCAGGGCCGAGCGGTACGCATCCCAGGCCCTCCAGGGCCTCCTCGGCCTGCTCCTGGATGGCCTCCCGGGCGGCGGTAGCGTGGCCAGCCTCGCCTCGGGGCTCTCAATAGCCAGCCCCTCAACCGCCACCCTAACGCTCGACGCCCGCGAGGCCCACGGCGGCCCCCTCCGGGTCGCCCTGGAGCTGAGGGGGCCCAGGCTGGTGGCGAGCAGCAGCGAGGGGGCCCCGCCGGGGGAGAGGGCTGAGGCCACGCTGGCCAGGATCGGCGACGCCCTGACCGGCTACGGGCTGGCGCTGGCCTCCGCCGCCAACGTGCCCGCCAGCAGCATAGTCCCCGACACCGTGAGGCTGGAGCCCGCCAGCTGGAGGGTGCACCTCAGCGCCAGCACGGCGCACCCGGAGGACCTCGGCAACGTGAGGGTTGACGTGTCGAGGCTCCCGGTCGAGCCGGGCCTCCTGGCTGGGCTGGGGGGAGTCGCCGCCCTGCTGGGGGCTGGCGTGGCCCTTCTGCGGAGGCTCCTCAGGCCACCCTAGCCCCGGGCTGGGCGGGTAGGAGTGGGGGCAGAAACTTATGTAGGGTAGTTTAGGGTTGTTTGGGTTCTTTTAAGGCATTGTGGTATACCCAGAAAGCTTTATAAGATTTGCCAGGCAAATATATGCGTGGTGGGCCCGGGGTTCCGAGAGCCGTGGGCGAACCGCGGTGAGGGGCCCTGGGCCGTGCCGTGAGGAGCCCGAGGGCGGAAAACTAAATAACCATAAACCCCCCTAACCAACCGCTCTCGGGTGAACGGCTAGCCCTGCTGGGGCGCTTTCAGCTCCTTCCCCTCGTCCACGTCTATTATCTTCTTGCACTTCACCTTCGAGAGGACCTCGCCGAGCTTGTCTTCGGTTGTCTTGTAGGTGTAGAGGTACCTCCTCGTCCTGGCCTTGACCTTCACTACCCCCTTCTGCCTGGCCCTCTTCACCCTGCACTCGACGGCCCTCCTGGTTATCTCCACGAACTCCTCGAGGCTCCTAACCTCCACGGGCATCTTGACTCCACCCGGCGGCTGGGCTGTGGGGCCCCCCGGGTTTTAATCTTCGACCGCCACAGCAGCGCCGCGCCCACGGCCGCGAGGGCAACCCCCTCCAGGCCGGCGTCTATGGGGGGTAGCCTCTCCGCTATCCTGCTGTGGAAGCTGAGGCGGTATGTAAGGGGCTCCCCGGGCTGCGCGGGTAGGACTACCACGACGAGGCTCTCGCCGAGCCTGAGGCTCATGGAGAGCGTGTCGCCCGTGGTCTTGTTGAGCCTCTTCAGGGCGAAGTTGAGCGTGAACAGGTCAACCTTCAGCTTCGCGGAGGCGAGGAACACGCCTCCCCTGACGTCCCTCCGGGCCTCCACCTCGCCAACCCTGACCCCGAAGGAGGTGGCGTTTGAGAGGTATGAGAGTGGGTCTCCCCTGAGCTTCGCGTAGTAGACGCCCGCCGCGCCCTTCACCTCGACGCTAACGTTGCCGGGGGCGCTCTGGGCCCACACTAGCAGGCCCACCACCTCGCCCCGGCCCGGCACGAGGGTGCCCTCCTCGCCTACCGCGGGCTTGGGGCCGACCAGGGCGCCCACGATGCTCGCGACAAATATCGAGACGCCCAGCACTAGGAGTATCCTCCCCGCCAGGCCGCCAGCCGATGTCATGGCGGCTCGAACCTCCTCCACATGTAGGCCAGGTAGGCTGCGAGGGAGACGGCTAGGAGGCCGGGGACTAGGAGGGGCTGCCACCACTCCACGGAGAGCCCGGAGAGCATGTCCCCGGTTACCCTGTAGAACAGCATGGCCTCGGCGAGCCTCCTGAGGGTCGCGCTGCCCAGGGAGACCGCGGCTATCGAGAGTATCACGTAGAGGCCGCTGTAGAGCATGAAGAACGCCAGGCTGCCGGCGGAGCTTGTGCCGGGGCTCTTCGAGGCCACCGCTATCAGGGCGAATGTTACGCCGAAGAAGGAGAGGTAGACCACGTAGGCGAGGTACTGGGCCACGTAGAGCCCCAGGCCCCCGGAGACCGCCCCCGGGACCACGAGCGCCGCCACTAGGAGGGGCGCGCCCGCGAGAGTCGCCACCGGCACGAGGACCCTGCTCGCCAGGAGCGCCCCGGCTACCTCGAGCCTGCTCAGGGGGTAGGCGAGGTATAGCTGGAGCAGCCCGGTGGAGGCGAGCAGCGCGACGCCGGAGCTCACCCTCATGGCGAGGTAGAGGCTAACCGCGAACACGCCCACGGGGTCTAGGACGGCGTTAGCCGCCCCGACGGGGTCGCTGAGCGGCTGTACCGCAGCCAGGGCCCCGCCCACCGCCGAGACTATCAGCAGCATGACGTCGAAGCCGGGGGGCCTCAGGGTGTCAGAGGAGTCCAGCCACGCAAGCTGGAGGGCCCTCGACAGCCTCCCCCGCGCCACTAGCCCCCACCCCCCTCCAGCAGGGCCTCCAGGCCCGCCTCGACGAGGTCCACGGCGTAGAATCTCAGCCCCATCCTCGACGCGTCAGCAAGCGCCTCCAGCAGCTCCGGCAGCCTACCGTCGACCCTAACCTCCACGATCAGGCCCCGGACCCTCACCCGGAACCCGCGCCCCCCGAGGTGCTCCGCCAGCCTCCCAGGCTCGGGGCTCCTCACGGCGGCCACCGAGCCCACGAGGCTGGCCACCTCGTCGGGCCTCCCGGAGGCTAGCACCCTGCCCGACGCCAGCACCACGAGCCTGTCGGCCACCCTCACGACCTCGTGGAGGACGTGGCCGGTCAAGAGGAACCCCACGCCCTCCCCCCTCGAGAGGGAGACCACCCTGTCGAGGAGCCTCACACGCTCGACAGGGTCCAGGTTTGAGGTGGGCTCGTCCGCCACCACCAGCCGGGGCCTCGCCAGGAGCGCGTGGGCGAGGGCGGCCCTCTGCTTGAGGCCCGCGCTGAGCTCGCTGAACCTCTTCCACTCGTGCCCCTCCAGCCCGGCCGCCCGGATAGCCCAGTCCACCCTCCCCGGGCCGGCGCCCACTATCGAGGCGGCCCGCTCGAGAACCTCGACGACCGGCATGCCGTCGGGGAGTACCGGCCTCTCGAACACCACCCCAACGCCCTCCCGGGCCCCCGGGTCCCTCAGGGGGTCCCGGCCCATCAGCTCCACGGTGCCCGAGTCGCGGCGGAGTATGCCCAGGGAGACCCGTATCAGGGTGGTCTTGCCGGCCCCGTTGGGGCCGACCACCCCGACTATCTCCCCCTCACCCACCTCGAAGCTGACCCCCTCGAGCACCCTCCGCCCGGCGAAGCTCTTCGAGACCCTGTCAACCCTGAGGACCGGCGGGGGCACGGCGGCGCTCCACCCGGCGGGGGGCGGGCCGGGCGTGTATTTATCCATTGGCTATTCCACCCCCGCCCCCGGGCGGGTGATGCCTGGGGTGGGGGTGGCCGGTCTCCCCGCAGCCCTGAGGCCTGGGGACGAGCTGAGGCTGGGCGAGGCTGTAGTGGAGCTCGGGGGCGACGGCGTCCTGAGGGCCTGCGACCCCCACGGCTGCGTTGAGGCGGACGTGAGCAGGGGTGTGAGGGTCGTAGCCACCCCCGCCCCGGCTACGGGCAGGCTGCTCAGGGTTAGGTGCATCTACGTCGAGTTCCAGCGGCCGGTCTACGCCGAGAGGGGGGACACCATATGGTTCCACGCCCCCATCGAGGTCGAGGTTAGGGCTGGGAGGGTGCTCGTGGCGAGGCTCTCGCCGACCCGCGTGAAGTACACGCTCGTCGGCGACGTGATAGACGGGACTATATGCCGCTACCACAAGAGCCCCGCTGGCATTGGGGAGCCCCCGGGGGCCCCGCCGGAGGGCTGCGCGCTGGCCGCCGCAAGGGTTGCGGGGGACCCCGGCCTCCACCCGGGCGCCGCCCTGGAGGACGAGGCCAGCCTCTACAGGGCCAGGGACGGCACTCTCTACTACTCGCTCCACGAGGTCTCCGTGGACTCTGGGATAGCAACGAGCCGCTCCACCACCAGGCCGCCGAGGGCCGGGCTCTCGCTGGCGTGGAGGCCCGCGGGTAGGGCGGTGAGGCTCTCGCAGGCGATCACCCAGGTCACCTACAGGATAGCGGGGTGAGCCGTCGTGGCTGCGGTCGACTGGGGGGCTGTCCTGGAGAGGGTTAAGGTTAACATGCTGGACATACTCTCCGCTATCGCCATACTGGCGGTTGGGGTGCTCTTCGCCCAGTTCGTGCGCGCCATAATGAGGAGGAGCCTCGCCCCCCGCCTGCCCCCCCACGCCTACAAGCCCCTCGAGAACGCGGTGTTCTACGGGCTCGCCATCCTCGCGGGGGTGCTGGCCCTCTACCCCCTCGGCCTCAACCTCTCGAGCCTGGTGGTGGCGGGGGGCCTGACGGGCATAGTGGTCGGCCTCGCCGCCCAGAACGCCCTGGGCAACCTGATAAGCGGCGTGTTCCTCCTCATAGAGCAGCCCCTGAGGGTCGGCGACCCCATAACGGTCGCCGGAGTCTCCGGCGTGGTGGCGAACATCAGCTTCCTCTCGACGACGATACGAACCTGGGACGGCACCCTGGTTAGGATACCCAACAGCACGGTCTTCAACGAGCAGATAGTCAACTACTACAGGACCCGGGCTAGGAGGGTCGAGTTCCTCATAGGGATACACTACCAGTCCAGCATAGAGAAGGCGGTGGAGGCCCTCATGAGGCTCATGGACGGGCACCCATACTGCCTCGTTAACCCCGCCCCCGAGGTGTTCGTGGAGGAGTACGCCGACTCCAGCGTGAACCTGAGGGTAAGGTGCTGGGCCCCGCCCCAGGTCTGGTTCTCCACCAAGACCAGCCTCCTGACGCGCCTCAAGAGCGCCCTCGAGGAGGCGGGGGTCGAGATACCCTACCCGCAGCTCGACCTCCACATAGCGAGCTCCCAGGCGACCCTCAGGGTGGAGCTGGAGGGGGGCCGCTCCACTTAAAAGCCCCGGGCCCACCTATGTGGGCCTACAGGGGACTGGGGAGGCTGGTAGCTTGGCGGAGGCCACCAGCGGGCTGGGCGGCGAGGCCCGCCTGAGGCTCCTCCTAGAGCTTATCTCCGAGCTGGAGAGCCTTAGGAACAGGATACCCGAGAGCGTCGCCGACGGCAGCCTCGAGGAGGCCCTCCGGGAGGCCAGCCTCTACGCCCCCGCCAGCGGGGGCCCCTACGCCGGGGTGTACAGGAGCCTCTACTCCGGCCTCGCCACGGAGGCCACCATGCTCTCCCAGCTGGCTGCCGCCATGAGGGCCCGCATGGAGAGGGCTGGGACGCCCTACGTCTCCGGCCTCGACTACCTGAGGAGGAGGCTCGACTCCTTCATAGCGCGCCTCGCCGAGGAGGCGGCACACTCCAGCGCCCTCCGCGGCGGCCGCTGGCGCCCGAGGGGCTAGGGCGGGGCGAAGCTGTCCCACCCGCCCCTCCCCAGGGGCCTGCCCCTGTAGACCACCGAGGGGGCCCCCTCGACTGCCCTCCCCACGGGCTCGCAGTCCACCCCCAGGCGCCTGCAGGCGGAGAGGGCGCACTCCACACTCTCCCCGGGGAAGGCTAGGAGCAGCGTGTAGTCCTCCCCGCTCGCCGCGGCCGCCTCCCCGGGCAGGCCCAGGGACTCGAAGGCCCCCGCGGCCACCCTGGAGGGCCCGAGGCTCCAGAGCTCCACCCTAACCCCCGAGGCCTCGGCGAGCAGCCAGAGGGTCTCAGACCAGCCGTCGCTGTTGTCCACCCCCGCCGCCGGGGGGCAGCCCGCCCTCCAGAGCTCCTCGGGGAGGCGCAGCGGGGGCCTGGGCCGCCTGGTGTAGTCCAGCACGCCGCCTGGGATGTCGTCGACGCTAACGCGGCCCTGGAGCGCCAGCAGCGCCAGCGCCCCGGGGCCCAGCTCCCCGGCCCGGAGGAGGACGTGGCCCGGCCTGGCCGCCCACCGGGGGGACCAGTACCTGAGGGCCCCCAGGGCCGCCACGTCGACCCAGGCGTCGCACCCGCACCTGTTAGTGTCGCCCCCGAGCACCTCGGCCCCCATCCACGCCGCCGCCTCGCCGGCCCCCCGGGCCACCTCGACCGCCACCCCGGGCTCCCGGGCGCCCACACTAACCAGAAGCCCCGCTGGCGTGGCGCCGGAGGCTGCTAGGTCGCTCGCCGCCGCCACCGCCGCCTTCCACCCCCAGTCCGCCCAGCCCATCCACGGGAGCCTGCTCTCCGAGGCGGAGTAGCCGTCTATGCTGGCCAGCAGCCCCCCGAGGGGGCAGGCGTCTGCCTCAACGCAGCCCCGCGGCACCCCGGCCAGCCTGGCCGCGAGCCTCGCCGCGCCCCTCTCCCCTACCAGCCGCTCCCCCTGAGGGCCCACTCCACGTCCCTCCTAGCCTCAGAGGCCGCCGTGGCCAGGTCCTCGAGCCCCTCCCTCCTAGCCTGGGCCTCGACCTCCTCTAGGAGCCCCGCGACCGCCTGGAGGAGGAGGTCCTCGGGTATCCTCCCCGGAGCGTCCAGGAGCCCCCTGAGCCTCGAGCAAGCCTCGAGCCCCGGAGGGCACAGCCTCAGCACCCTCTCGAGCCCCTGGAACGCCAGCGCACCCCACCCCCCACGCGCGGTGGCCCCCGCGGTATAACATCTTGAAGCCGCCCCGAGGCCCGCCAAGCTGATTTTAGCTGATACGACACCGCTGGCTCCCCGGGGGACGCGCCATTCTATCGGGTGGGGGGAGCGTAGCTGGGGGCAGCGCGCCCTCCGAGGGCGCGATGGCCC
This sequence comes from Acidilobaceae archaeon, assembly GCA_026985435.1. Taxonomy (GTDB): domain Archaea; phylum Thermoproteota; class Thermoprotei_A; order Sulfolobales; family Acidilobaceae; genus Calypsonella. The sequence goes on along the minus strand of JALSQL010000088.1, from coordinate 506 downwards.
TGCACGTAGGTAAACTGGGCCCTCTAAGGGATACTATGATCCCCCTGAAACCCCTAACGCTACTAACGGGGCCCCCAGCTCGGGGGAAAACGTTCATACTAAACGCCATATTCAACGAGCTCCTACCCGCCGACCTCGAGCTTGTTGCGGCGTGCCTTCTGGGAACCGGGAAGGTCGGCCCCGGCGAGGTTGAAATTGGCGATGCGCTATCGAGCCTCCAGAAGACCGGTGTGGTGGAGGTTAACGTCGAACTAGACGAAGTCAGCCCCGATACTTCGAGTGGCGGCCCGCTCCTTAGGCTGAGGGAGCTTAGGTTGTGCGTGAGCCCGGCGAACCTCAAAAGGGCTCTAAGCGGGTGCCTGAAGGGCCAGCTACTGCCCGGAGACTCGGAGTTCAGGCTCACACTGGGCAGGTCCAACTACGGGCTCCTCGACCTGTTTAGTGAGACCCTCGAGGCGGCGCTGAAGAGCAACAGCTTTGAACGCGAGAGCGGCGGGAGGTACTGC
>JALSQL010000087.1 GCA_026985435.1 Acidilobaceae archaeon | reverse complement strand
TATGCCGAGCAGCCTGCCCCCGCTGGTTACGAGCACGCTTCCAACCCTGTTCGTCGCCATGAGGTTCACCGCCACCCTGACCGTGTCGTCGGGCGAGGCGCTGACTATCCTGCCGCTCATGACCTCGCGTACGAGCAACCCGAGGCGCCCCCGGGCCGGCGTGGGGGCCCGGGCGGTATTAGGGCTTGGCGCCGCGCCATATACTCGGGCGTCTTCGCGTGGTGAAAACCCCGGCCTCCCCACGCTGGGCTGGGGCCTGGCGCGTCCTGGAGGAGTGGTCCCCCTTGGAGGTCCCCGGCTGGGTTAGGGAGAGGTACTCGGGCCGCCCGATCTGGAGGCTCGTGGAGGAGGGCTACTACAGGCCGTGGGAGAGGCTTAGGGTCCGCCACATACGCGGGGAGGGGCTGCACGTTAGGAGCGGCTCGTGGCAGCTGGAGGGGCCGCTCCGGATGCTGTTCCACGTCCTAGACCCGGAGGTCGCGAAGGACCCAGAGCACCTCATAGTCTACGGGGGCACGGGCAGGGCGGCGAGGAGCTGGGAGGCCTTCGAGGCCATAGTCGACACCCTGATGGAGATGGGTGAGGAGGACACGCTGGTGGTCCAGAGCGGCAAGCCTGTGGCTGTATTCAAGACCCACAGGCTGGCCCCGAGGGTTGTGATAAGCAACGCCATGCTGGTGCCGAAGTGGGCCGACTGGGAGTACTTCCGGGAGCTCGAGCGCAGGGGCCTGACCATGTACGGGCAGATGACCGCCGGGTGCTGGGCCTACATCGGGACCCAGGGCATACTCCAGGGGACATACGAGACCTTCGCCTTCGCGGCGGAGAAGCACTTCCCCGAGGGCACACTCGAGGGCCGCCTGGTGCTCACCGCGGGCCTGGGGGAGATGGGGGGCGCCCAGCCGCTGGCGGTCAAGATGAACGGCGGCGTCGCCATAGTGGTAGAGGTTGACAAGCGCATGATAGAGAGGAGGATACGGCACGGCTACCTCGACACCTGGACCGACAGCCTCGACAAGGCCCTCGACATGGCCCTGAAGGCTAGGGAGAAGGGGGAGCCCCTGAGCATAGGCCTCCTGGGGAACGCCGCCGAGGTCTACCCCGAGATCCTGAGGAGGGGGATCGTCCCGGACGTGGTGACAGACCAGACCCCCGCCCACGACCCCTTGAGCTACGTGCCCGCCGGGATGAGCCTCGAGGAGGCCGAGAGGCTGAGGGACGAGAACCCGGGGGAGTACGAGAGGAGGGCCCTGGAGAGTATGAGGGATCATGTTAGGGCTATGGTCGAGTTCAAGAGGAGGGGCGCTGTGGTGTTCGAGTATGGGAACAACATCAGGAAGATGGCGTACGAGGCCGGCTACAGGGACGCCTTCGAGTTCCCCGGGTTCGTGCAGGCCTACATCAGGCCCATGTTCGAGGAGGGCAGGGGGCCCTTCCGCTACACCAGCCTCACCGGCAACCCCAAGGACATAGAGAGGCTCGACGACGAGCTGATAGCTACGTTCAAGGACAACAGGAGGCTTGTCAGGTGGGTGGAGAAGGCTAGGAGGCACGTGAAGTTCCAGGGGCTACCCGCGAGGGTGGTCTGGCTCGGCTACGGGGAGAGGGCCAGGTTCGGGAAGCTCATGAACAGCCTCATACGCCTGGGGGAGATAGGCCCCATGTGGATCGGGAGGGACCACCTAGACTCCGGCAGCGTGGCGAGCCCCTACAGGGAGACGGAGGGCATGAAGGACGGGAGCGACGCCATAGGCGACTGGCCGGTGCTCAACGCCCTCCTCAACGCGGCCGCGGGGGCCACTTGGGTCTGCTTCCACCACGGCGGCGGGGTCGGGATAGGCTACTCCATACACGCCGGCCTTGGCCTCGTGCTAGACGGCACCCCGGAGAGCGAGCTGCGGGCCGAGAGGGTGCTAACAGCCGACCCCGGCCTCGGGGTGGTGAGGCACGCCGACGCGGGCTACGAGAGGGCGAGGAGGACGGCCTGCGAGAAGGGCATCTGGGCCCCCATGCTAGACTGCTGACACGCCGCTTGGAGGGGTGCCAGCCCTTGGGTGAGACGCTACTACAGCCGCCGGGCTCGCCCCTACTCAGGGACCCCCGGGACTCCAGGCTCCCCAGGGGCCCGGGCGGGGTGGCTCTCCTGGGCGTCCCCTGGGACTGGAACGTCTCGGGGGTCCCCGGGGCGCGGCTCGCCCCGGCGAGGGTGAGGCGGGCCCTCCTCTCGCTGCGCCCCCACGCCCCCGGGCTGGGTGGGGGCTTCCCTTGCAGCGTGGAGGACCTGGGGGATGTCAGGGTTGCCCCCGGGGACCCCGGGGTGACGGGGGCGAGGGCCGTCGAGGCCGCCCGCCTGGCCTACAGGCGGGGTAGGGTGGCGGCGTTCCTCGGGGGCGACCACTCGATAACCAGGTGGACCATCGAGCCGCTCCTGGAGGGCGGCGGCAGCGTGTCACTCCTAGTAATGGATGCGCACTACGACATGAGGAGCGTCGAGGAGGGCCTCACCAGCGGCTCCTGGCTCTGGGAGGTGCTCCAGGCCCACCCCGGCCGCCTGAAGGTAGCGGTGGTGGGCGTGGCAGACTACGCCAACCCACCCTACCTCGAGGAGAGGGCGAGGCGCGCGGGGGTCGAGGTGGTGCCGAGGGCCAGGCTCCTCGGCGGCGTCGAGCCCGCCCTCGAGGCCGTCGACAGGCTGGCCGAGTGGGGGGCCAGCGCCTCCTACATAAGCGTCGACATGGACCACCTGGCGCAGGCGCACGCCCCGGGGGTGAACGCCCCCAACCCGCTCGGCCTCGACCCCAGGGAGAGCGTGGAGGTGCTGCTCCACGCCGCCAGGCGTCTCAGGCCCCGCGGCGTCGACGTGGTCGAGGTCACGCCCACCGTCGACGTTGGAGACTCCACCTCCAGGCTGGCGGCGGTGCTCCTAGCCTACACCCTCCACGCTGCCTGCTCCTAGCGGGGGTGGCCCGGGGGTGCCCAGGGCGGACATCCTAGTCTACAATATAGGGGAGCTGGTCACCTTCCACAGGGGCCCCCAGCCCCGCCCCAGGCCGGAGACCGCGGGCATAATCCGCGACGCCGCCGTGGCGGTCAGGGGCGGCAGGGTGGTGGAGGTCGGGCCCTCCAGCCTCCTGAGGGCCCGCTACTCCGCCGCCGTGTGGATCAACGCCGAGGGGAGGCTCGCCACGCCGGGGCTCGTGGACGCCCACACCCACCCAATATTCGCGGGGAGCAGGGAGGACGAGTTCGAGGCCAAGCTCTCTGGCGTGCCCTACAGCGAGATACTAGCCAGGGGAGGCGGGATCTACAGGACCATAAGGGCCACGAGGCGCGCAGGCAGGGGCGAGCTCCTCCGCCTGCTCCTGGGGAGGCTCTACAAGATGCTGGCCGGAGGCTCGACGGTGGTCGAGGTCAAGACGGGCTACGCCCTCGAGCCCAAGATCGAGCTTGAGCACCTGGAGATAGCGGGGGAGGCGGCCCGCCTCACCCCCCAGCTGCTCGTGCCCACCCTGCTGGCCCACGTGCCACCCCGGGGGGAGCCCAGGGAGGCGTACATCGCGAGGTTCCTAGGCGCCATAAGGGAGGCGGCGGCCCGCCGGCTCGCCGTCTACGCCGACGTCTTCTGCGACCGCGGCGTCTTCACCCCCCAGGAGAGCGCCGCCATACTCTCGGAGGCCCGCAGGGCCGGGCTCAGGCTTAGGCTACACGCTGACCAGCTCGCCTACATAGGCTGCTCCAGGCTCGCCGCCCAGCTCCCCCTCGACTCGCTCGACCACCTCGAGTCCATGCCGCCAGAGAACGCCGAGCTACTAGCCAGGGCCGGGGCCGTGGCGGTCCTCCTGCCCACCAGCATAATGGCGATGATGCAGCCCGAGAGGCCCCCCGTGGAGGCCCTCCGCCGGGCCGGGGTGCCCATAGCCGTCGCCAGCGACTACAACGCGAACAACCTCACCCCCCTCGCGCAGACGGCCCTCCAGGTGGCCCCCTACATCCTAGGCCTCACCCCCCTCGAGGCCCTAGCGGCGGCCACCGTGAACGCGGCAGCCAGCCTCCACCTGGACCGGCTGGCTGGCAGGGTGGCCCCCGGGGCCCGGGGCGACCTGGTGGTGTGGGAGGTGGAGGGCTACAGGTGGCTGGGCTACGAGTGGGGCTACAACATGGCAGCCCACGTGGTTGCCTCGGGGGTCTACGCGGCGAGCTGGGGCAGGCTGCTTGCCAGCGTCTCCTAGCGCCGCACGGGCGTGCGGCCCCCCGGGGGCCTAAGCGGCGATAGGTGGCCCTAGGCTGGGCGGGGGGCTGCTGGGCACTCCTCCCTGGCCCACTCTAGGAGGAGCCTCGTCTTGCCCACCCGCCTCCTGCCGTAGACTAGGAGGAGCTGGCCCCCGGGGGAGCGCCACTTCTCGTCGAGCCACTCCAGCTCCCAGCGGCGGTCGTAGAACTCGGCCCCCAACCCCCTGGCACCCATACTCCAGGGTATGATACTCTAGGGTATATACTGCCGGTCCTGGCGGGGGCTGCTAGGCCTCCAGCCTGCCCTTCACGCCCTCCTTGTACCTGGCCAGGTTGGGGGTCTCGTGGGGGTCCACGCCCCTGAGGCCTGCTGCGAGGGTCGAGGCGTAGCCGGCGAGTATGGCTGAGCGTGCGAGCTTGTATGCGAGGCTCGGGCCCGGCAGGTCTATCTGGACCGTCGAGACGCCGGCCTCACGGTACATCTGCTCGGCCGCCTCCAGGACTATGCCGCATGTGGCGTTGTCTGGGTCCCTCAGGATCACCGCCGCAGCCCGGAAGCCGGGCTTAACCTGGAGCGCGACCACGTCGTTGTGCCCGCTCTCCGGGTACACGTCGTCCCTAGCCGTGATCTTAGTGTTCTCCCCCAGCTCCGTCCTCCACCTCCTCGCCGCCGGGGCGAGGCCCCCGCATGCCACGGCGAAGACGGCGTCAGCCCCGGCTATCGCCTCAGCCGGGGCCCGGGCCTCGTCCACCTCAGCGTCCTCCAGGGCGTCTAGCATGTGGCCCGCGAGCCTCTCCACCTCCCCGGGCGCGCCGCTCGGCCTGGAGAGCAGGCCCGCCAGGGCGCCCATGAGGTAGGCCATGCTGGTCCTCCCGTACTCCCCCGGCTCCACCCTAGCCAGGGGCCAGCCCCCGCGCCTGGCCATCGAGAGGAGCTCGCCGCCCGCTGTGACGGCCGCCAGGGCGGCGCCGTGCGCGGCAGCGCGGCGGGCGCACTCAAGGGTCTCCCACGTGCTGCCCGAGTAGCTCACGGCCACCACGAGGTCCCGCCCCCCAAGCCAGGCGGGGGGCTCGAAGCTCCTCTCCACGAGGACCGGCACGGGCGAGCCGGCCTCGCCCAGCACGGCGGCCAGGTGCTCCCCCGCCGCGGCGCTGGTGCCCATGCCGCAGACCACGATGGCCCTCGGCTCCAGGTCGGGGCTGGCCTCGAGGCCCCTCTCGAGGGCTAGCCTGAAGTGGCGCGGCCACGCCCTGTAGCGGGCCAGCATGGACTCGACCCTGCCCTGGAGGCCCCCGGGATCACTCGCCATGCCCTTGGCACCCCCGCTACATGTGCATGGTGTCCACCTGGCCCGGCCCGCCCCTTGGGGCCCCGAGCCTGGCGTTCAGCCTCTCCACGAGGAGCTGGTATGCGTTCGCCAGCACCCTCACCGCCCTGGCCAGCTCCAGCCTCACCGGCCCCTCGAGGCCCCCGTGGTAGGAGTGGAGGGGCACCTCCCAGCTGACCGCGAGTCCCTCGAGCGCCGCGGGTGCGGGCGGCTGGGGTATCACTATGCAGTGGGGGCACAGGTGGAACATGGCCTCGACCAGGGAGGCCCTCAGGTCGGCCCTCTCGGGCTCGGGTAGGGAGTTGAAGCTCGCCTGGTGCTGGGGGGAGAGCTTCACCCCCATGGTTACTACTAGCTTGTCCGCCTGCGAGGGCTTCTGCACCACGAGGTTGACCTGCAGGGGCACCCTGACCGTGGCCGCTAGGGACCACTCCACCGGCGCCTTGGCCGGCACCTCCATCCCCCTAACCTCCAGCCCCTCATCGACCAGCCAAGCCATGACCTTGGACTTCAGGTCGCCCTCCAAAACGGTGGCACCCCACCCGGGGGCCAGCGGGCGCCACGCCGGGGATAATAGGGTGCCGGGCGCCGCAGCTCCCGGGTGGGCCCCCGTGGCGTTCAGGCTGGGCCCGAGCGGCTACGCCCTAACCAGCCTCGGGAGGGTGTTCTTCCTCAAGGCCCCCGCGGAGTCGCAGCCCCACCAGGCGGTGGAGGACCTAATGGCCAGGCAGGGCCTGAAGGCTGCCGCCATCTGGGGTATAGGCGGGTTCTCCTGGGCTAGGCTGGGGGTTTTCTCGCCGGAGGAGGGCAGGTACTACACCGCCGACGTCGAGGCCGAGGCTGGGAGGGTGCTGGAAGTCCTCAGCCTCCAGGGTAACAGCGTCCTGGGCCCCGACGGCGCCTACTACACCCACCTCCACGCCGTCGTGGCGAGGTCGCCGGGGGAGGTGCTGGGCGGCCACCTGGTCGACGCGCGGGTCGAGCCGTTCCTCGAGCTCTTCGTCGCCGAGCTGGTGGGCGACGCCGGGAGGATGAGGGAGCTGCTATCGCACAGGTGGGCCACAAGGGGGTAGAGGGGAAACCGTTTTTACCTGGAGCCCCCAGCGCCGGGGCCGGGCACCCCGATGGGCGAGCCGGCTCTCGACGCTCTTGAGAGGCTCGACCAGGTTGGGGCCCGCTGGGTCGAGCTCCAGTTCCTCGACCTCGCGGGCATCCACCGCAGGGTCGTGCTCTCCAGGCGCCTCGTGGACGAGGGCGTTTTCTCCGAGGGCATCGGGAAGCTCGACGGCAGCAGCGTGAGGGGGTTCGTGGAGATCTTCGAGAGCGACCTCAGGCTGAGGCCGGTGCCGGAGACATTCTCCGTCATACCCTGGCGCGAGGGCGTCGCCGGCTTCCTATGCGCCATCCACAACCCCGACGGCTCCAGGTTCCAGAGGGACCCCAGGCTAGCCGCTGAGAGGGCCGTGGAGGCCGCCAGGGAGGAGGGCTTCGACACCCTGATGAGCTTCGAGCTGGAGTTCTTCGTCTTCGACAGCGTCGAGGTGAGGGCTGGCTCCTACGAGAGCCTGGTCAGGGTGTCCAGCAGGGAGTTCCAGGCGGCGTTCCCCAAGAAGGGCTCCTACTTCCTCGCCAGCCCCGCCGATGCGATGTACGGGTTCGCCCTCGAGCTGGCCAAGGCGCTCGAGGGGGGCTTCGGCATCCCCGTGGAGGTGTTCCACCACGAGGTGGCGGCGGGCGGCCAGCTCGAGGTGAACTTCCCCGCCGCCGACGCGGTCACCGCCGCCGACAGGCTGGCCTCGATAAAGTACGCTGCGAGGCACGTGGCCGCTGGCATGGGGCTTCAGGCGGTGTTCCTCCCCAAGATAATACCTGACGACAACGGCAACGGCCTCCACACCCACGCCAGCCTGTGGAGGGGCGGCGAGAACGCCTTCTACGACCCAGACGACCCCTACGCCGAGCTGAGCCAGGTGGCGAGGTACTTCATAGGGGGCCTCCTAGAGCATGGGAGGGCCCTCTCGGCGATAGTGAGCCCAACCGTGAACAGCTACCGCCGCCTCGTGCCGGGCTACGAGGCCCCCGTATACCTGGTGTGGAGCAAGTCCAACAGGAGCGCGGCGGTCAGGGTGCCCTTCTACAAGCGCGGGGACGCCCGCGGGAGGAGGATCGAGTACAGGCCCCCCGACCCCACGGCGAACCCGTACCTGGCCGCGGCGGCGATAATAGCGGCTGGCCTCGACGGTGTGAGGAGGAAGATCGAGCCCGGCGACCCGGTGGACGAGAACGTCTACAGGATGACCCCCGAGAGGAGGAGGGCCCTGGGGGTGAGGGAGCTGCCGAGGAGCCTAGACGAGGCCCTCGACGAGCTGGAGAGCGACAGCGAGTGGCTGAGGAGGGTTGTGCCCGGGGAGATGCTGGAGGCCTACATAGACCTCAAGAGGTGGGAGGCCCGCGAGCTGGCCGCCCACCCCAGCGCCGCGGAGGTCGCCCTCTACCTCCCCTACTAGCCCAGCACGACGTCGTGGGGCCTAACCTCCCTCACCCCAACCGGCGTCACCCTAGCGAGCCTCCCCCTCGCCCACGCCTCCGGCACGCTCGACGCGCCGGCGTAGCCGAGGGCCGCCTGGAGGCCCGAGGCGTACTCAGCCACCACGGCCAGCGCGCTCCCCCTGTAGGGCACGAGGCCCTCAACCCCCTCCTCTATCGCCTTGCTGGGCTTCGAGTACCTGTCAGCGGCGTAGCGGGCCTCCATGGCGCCCCTCGACGCCATGCCACGGTAGGGCTTGTAGACCCTGCCCCCCACCCTGACCTTGGGCGCCGCCGCCTCCTCGGTGCCAGCGAAGATCCTCCCGCCCATCACGGCCGAGGCCCCCGCTATGAGGGCCTTCGCCGCGTCGCCCGGGTTCCTCACGCCCCCATCCGCCACTATCGGCACCCTGCCGTGGAGGCCGAGCTCCTCGAGGGCGCTCCTAGCGTTGAGCACCGCCTGCAGGGTTGGCACCGCCGCCCCCGCGACCTCCCCGGTGGAGCATATGCTCCCACTCGATATCCCCACCCTGAGGCCGGCCACACCCTCCGCCTTGGCTAGAGTGTCGAGCACCCCCTCCCTCGTGCCGAGGTTCCCGGCGACCACGTCGACTGAGACGTCCTTGACTAGCCTCCGGAGCGCCGAGAGTGCGTTAGCGTTGTGGAGGTGGGCCACGTCAACCACGAGAACGTCGGCCCCAGCCCTCTCGAGCTCCCTAGCCCTGCGGATGTCGAAGGGGCTAACAGCCGCTCCAACCGCCAGCCTCCCCTCCTCGTCTATCGTGGGCATAGGCTTCACCGTCTCGAAGAGCAGCCTCACAGCCTCCGCCTTCCCAGCCCAGAGGCTGGCGTCGGCGCCCGGGAGGAGTATAACCCCGTGGAAGCCGCCCCTGTCGAGCACCACCCCAGCCCCGGCGCCCACCTCCTCGATCCTAAGCTTAGCCATGAGGAAGGGCTCCTCCGGCGATATCTTAGGCACCTCAAACCATATACTAGGCACCGCCCCCTTAACCCTCCTAACCTCCCCCACCTGCTCCTCCACACTCATATTCCTATGGATAACACCCAGCGCGCCGGCCCTAGCGAGGAGCGCCGCGAGCCTCCACCCCGTAACCGTATCCATCGGCGAGGACACCAGCGGCACCGACAGGGGCCTCCCCACGCTGACCCTCCCAGAAACATCCACAAGCCCCGGCTCCACAGGCGCCAGCCCAGGCACGATCACCACGTCGTCAAACGTCAGGAACTCACCCGCAACCCCAGCCAACACCCAAACACCCACACCCCCAGAGCCCCGGGGGTTAAATGAGGGGGCGGCTCAGGCCCGCGCGGAGACATCACCCCCAGACAGGGTCAGCCCTGCCTAAAGCCTCGCCACACCGCCCCCCAGCCAACACCCCACAACCCCTATTAACCTTCCAATCCCCTTTTAGGGAACCCCCCGGCCTCCTCCGAACTAAGCCAGCCAACGCCACGCCTCACAATTCCCTTTTGTGAGTATCGGACCGGGCGGGCCACGATAACGCTGGCCAAGCTAGGACCCTTGCAATTCCCTTTTGTGGGAATCATACTTCTTCTACCAGCTGAACACGCCCCAGCTTAGGGCGCTTGCAATTCCCTTTTGTGGGTATCACAAACAAGCTTGCAGGGGACATCCACAAGATGGTCCTTGTAATTCCCTTTTGTGGGTATCCAGGTCGTTCTCGTCAGGCTGGTTGGCAGGAGGGATGCAGCTTGCAATTCCCTTTTGTGGGTATCGGACGGTTCTACAGCTCGTATGCCCGCCCGCAACAACTAAATCTTGCAATTCCCTTTTGTGGGTATCCTCGACCAGCTGGCCCGAGAGGTGGGGAGGATAGAGACTTGCAATTCCCTTTTGTGGGTATCTGTATGGGTTGCGCGGGCTCTTACGCCCTCCTGTGTGTGTCGTGTGTTGTGTTGGGGGTTGTCGTTTTTATGTTTTCCTGGGGGGCTGGGTGTGTGGGATCGCGCGGTTGTTTAAATGGGCGTTCTGGGCTCTTGGCGTGTTTCCATCGCCTCCATGCCGGGTGTTGGAGCCCCCCCATGGGGGCGCCTACGATCGTGTTGAGCGCCTCGGGCCCTGCGCGAGATTCTCAATGGAGGGGCGGGGTATATAGGGGGC
>JALSQL010000086.1 GCA_026985435.1 Acidilobaceae archaeon | reverse complement strand
CCATCCACGATTAACGTATCTCCAGTACTGTTTATGAGGCTCGAATTCTATTGTTACCCATCCTTTATGAGTAGCTATCCTGATTGACGTGTATCCATTGGGCTTCCACACGTGGTCGTCAAGCCAGACGCTAACCCTCTTAACCTCTGGGTATTCTCTCTTAGCTAATCCAAGTTTCTTCAATCTTAGGAAGCTCTTAGCCCTAGTACTAGCGTCTTGACATGCTGTATACACGTAGTGCGATGGCAGATGTGGGTATAGGTTTCTCGTTTCACGGTATTTCAACGCCTTTAGCCTAGCGAAGCTCTTAACATTATTCTTTACCGCAAAGAGAACTAGTTGCTCGACCATGTTGCGGTACATTCCCTCAAGCTCAACGAATACGCTGAATATCCTCCTAGGGAGTTTAATGCTTCTCACTATAACGGTTCTCGTAACTTTAACCATTCTTCTCAACCTCCTCTAGGAGCCTTTTGAAGCCTTGAACCAACCGTTTCTTCTTATGACTCCTCAACCCGTAGAGTTTACCAGCGAAGCTAGTTACGATTGCTATCAAGTCCTCAACCAGCTCTTGATAGGCATCCTTCGGCTCCTCTCCATAGGCGACCTCTATCCTCACACCGTACTGCTTGAAGAAATACTCAAGGTATTCAAACCCGAAGCGTGTTAACCTGTCCCTATACGTTACTACAACAACGTCAACCTGCCTATTAACCACGTAGTTGAAGAGCTTCAGCAGTCCTCTACGATTAGTCTTCAACCCGCTGGCTACATCGCTTAGAACATCTACTACCCTATAGCCTTTAGCACTACAATACTGTGTAAGATATTGTATTTGCCTCTCTAGGTCGCTTTTCTGGTCGCTAGAGCTTATACGAGCATAGATAACAGCTCTAGATTCTCCTGTTTCCTCTTTCCCACTTATAATCTTCTCAATCTCGCTCTCCGGTATCATCCACCTACCAGTAGGTGTCCTAACCGCTCTAATCTTACCCGAGTAAATCCATCTCTTCAAAGTGATGAAGCTTATCCCTAGCCTTCTACAAGCCTCCCTAGGTGGTACTAGTCTCTCTGTCATCCGCCATTCTCCGATACAAAAAGATACACTACGAAATATTTAAATGTTTCTGCCCCCGCCTGGACGCCAGGGCCTCCTCTATGGCCAGGGCGGCTGCCAGGTCTAGGAGGGGCGTCCCGACGCTCTTGTAGACCCTGAACCCGCCGGGCCTGCACTCGGCCCTGCCCTGGAGGGCCTCGGCGAGCGTCACCCTCCTGGGGGCCCTCGCGGCGTCGTCGCTCTCTAGGTGCGCTATGGGCGAGTCCACGAGCACGCAGCCAGCCTCGGCTAGCAGGTCGTCCGAGAGCTCCCTCACGGGCCTCGGGGCCCCCACGCTGGCCACGAGCGCCCCCCTCCTGGTGTTCGACGCCGAGGCGAGGGGGGCCTCGGAGGTCGTGGCGAGGACCACCACGTCGCTGGCGGCGAGAAGCTCGGCCAGGCTCCCCGCAGCCCTGCCGCCCAGGCTCGAGGCGAGCGCCTCGGCCCTGCTGCGGGTCCTCGAGTAGACTAGGATCTCCCCGGGCTTGTAGATGCTGGAGAGGAGCATGGCGTGGTAGCGGCCCTGAACCCCGGCCCCGACAATCCCCAGCACGCCTCCGCCACGGTAGCCGAGGAGGCGCAGGGCCACGGCGGTGGCTGCAGCGGTCCTCCACCCGGTCGCCTCCTCGGCCGGGGCGACTAGCACCGGCTCCCCCGAGTCGGAGTCCAGCAGCACTAGCACGCCCCGAACCAGGGGGAGCCCCCGGGCCGGGTTGCCGGGGTAGACCCCCACTATCTTGGCGGCCTGCCTCCCATAGCCGGCCGCCGCCATGACGCCCAGCCAGCCGCCCTTGTACTCGAGGCTCGCCCTCGGGGCCTCGACCGCCTCGGGGCTCGAGAGGACCCTCTCGACCCACGATACGGCGAGCCGGGGGGTGAGCAGCCTGTCGACGTCCCCGGGGTAGAGTAGCGTTACGGGCAACGCGGCCTACACCCCGGAAGGCTCGAGGGCTCACCCTCCCGGGGCGCCCAGGGCTTTTAGGGCTTGGCAGGCCCCGGCCTTCGTAATCTTTTTATTACTGGTTATCCTACTGTTACTAGTGGAGGGTGGTGGGTTGCGGTGTGGAGCCCTGGAGGAGCTGGCCTCCAAGCTGGACGGGCTCTCCCACCCCCTGAGGCTAGCGATGGTAGCCCTGCTCTGGAGGAGCGGGCCCATGTACCTGTCGGAGATAGCCTCGGCCCTCGGGGTGTCGAGGGCGCTGGCGAAGGTTCACCTGAAGAAGCTGGAGAGCGCCGGGATAGTGGAGAGCAGCGTCGTAGTGGAGGGTGGGAAGGCGGTCGCGAGGAGGGTCTACACCCTCACCTGGAGGGGGGAGCTCCGGCTGAGCCCGGCCTCGATAGCGGAGGCCGCCGGGCGGTGCTGGGGTGGTAGCGGTGGCGGGCGAGGCTGAGAGGGTGGACAGGATATTCGTGGCGGTAACCCTGGCCGTCATGATCCCCCTGGCGGTCTTCACGGTGGCCGCGGTCTACTACTACGCCTCGGCGGGCGTGGCCTTCGGGTTCCTCGTGTGGGTCGTCGCCATAATATCGTGGTCCAAGGTTACCAGGAGCTGGCTGGACGAGAGGATCAAGCTGAGCCGCGAAGCCAGCATCATAGGCGAGGAGATCAGGAGGCTGCGGGAGGCGATAGACGCACTCAGGAGGAGCCTCGAGAGCTAGGGGGTGCAGGCTCTTGGGGCTCCAGAGAACCCTAGCCCTACACGTGGCACTAATAGCCGCCGTCGCGGCCGCCGCTGCCGTGGTGCTCCTCTGGCTGCCCAGCATCGCCTCCCTCGTGGCGTACAGCGAGGACCTAGGCTCGGGCTTCAGGGGCGCCTCCATACACCTCTCACGCCTGAGCGCCCGCGTAGCCCCCGGGGGCGATGCGAGGGTAGCAGTGGCGGGCAGGGGGTGGGGGTGCAGGGCCAGCGCCAGCGTCGAGGATGGCTGGCTGCGCGTCGACGCCGCCGGGAGCGTGGCCCCGCTGTGCTGGGACTGCGGGGCGAACATAACCATACCCCCGGGGCTCGACGAGGTAGACCTAGCGGCCAGCATGGCGGGAGTCAGCGTCGAGAATATCACGGCGGGGACCCTCAGGCTCTCGATAACAGCCGGGGGCCTAGAGGCTGGCGTGGCGGCTGGGAACCTAACCGTCAGGGTGAAGTCGGGGAGCGCCGAGGTGCGGCTCACCCCCCTCGGCCCGGCCCCGAGGGTTGACCTAACTGTCAGCGGCGGCAGCGTGAGCCTCTGGATATACGGGAACGCCACGGTCAGGGCAGACGTCGCCGGGGGGCACGCCACGAGCCAGGGCTGCGGCGGGGGCCCGGTGCAGGTTGATGTACACGTGGCTGGCGGCAGCGCTAGCGTCTACTGCCTAGCGCCGCGGAGCTAAGCCCCCCGGGGCCGCGGGCCTCCCCAGCGCCGGTTGGGGGCCAGCGCTCGCCGCAGCCCTAGCGGAGGCCTCCACCCTGCGGAGTAGGGTAGCCGCGGCCAGGGCTGCGAGGGTAAGCACAGCCGCTGAGGCGTGGAAGGGGGCGGCGGGGCCTAGGGCGTCGTAGGCTAGCCCCCCAAGGTAGGGGGCGGGCGCCCCGGCTAGGGCCCTGACGCTGTTCGCGGAGGAGTAGGCCTCCCCCAGCCTCTCGGGGCCCACTATCCTCGCCACCAGCGAGTTATACGAGGGTATCCACAGCGATATGCTGGCTCCCACGACGGCGGCTGCCAGGGCCGCCCAGGGCAGGGCCGTGGCGCCCGAGAGTAGTAGGATGCCAGCGGCGCCGAGGGCCTCGCTGGCGGCGACACCCGCCCAGGCGCCGAGCCTGTCGACCGCCCTGCCAGTCGCGGGTAGGAGGAGCGTGTTGGCGGCGCCGATAGCGCTCGCCACCAGGCCGGCGTCGGACTCGCTGAAGCCCCTCTTGTAGAGGTAGGCCGTCAGGGTGGGGAACCAGAGGGCCCAGCCGAGCCTGTCCACGGCGACGAACCCTAGAACCCCGGCCAGCCCCGGCGGGGGCCTGAGCGCCCTCCTGTAGGCCTCTAGGAGCCCGGGCCTGGTCCTGGGCGGGCCCTCGAGGGGCGGCCTTGTGGAGAGGGCGGCGAACACTGCCAGCCCGGCTAGGGCGGCCAGCGCTAGGGCGGCGAAGGCTGGCCTGTAGCCCACCCTCTCCGCGGCGGCGCCGGCTAGGGCGGGCCCTGCTAGGCGGGAGGCGCTGAAGGCCGTGGACGTTAGGCCGATGTAGGAGCCAAGCCTCTCCCCCTCGACGCTGCGGGCCAGGAACGCCATCCTGGCCGGCTGGCCTATGAGGAACGATGCTAGGAAGAGGGCGTAGGCGAGTGTTAGGGGCGCTATGCTGCTCGAAGCGGCCGCCACGAGGGCCGCCGCCGCCAGCAGCGAGCCGGCCACAGCTACTACTGGCCTGCTGCCTATGGTGTCGATCAGGAGGCCGGTGACTGGTAGCGCGAGTGCTACCGCCACGCTCGCCAGGGCCACGGAGCCCCCTATCTCGCTCATCTTGTAGCCGAGGCTGGCCATGTACATGGGTAGAAGCGCCTGGAAGCCGCCTACCGCGGCGCCCCTCACGGCGTTGTATGCCGCTAGCGCTGCAGGGTTGCGGTTGCCGCTCAAGGGGGCCTGACACCGGCGGGCTTGTATCGGCCCCCGAAATATTAGGGTTCCGCCCGCCCAGTTGCGATAGGTGGAATAGAAAATGTTGGTTGGGGGGAGTGGATGGGTGTTGCTACTGGAAGGTTACCTTCCTGTCCTTGAGGCTCCTGTTGAGTAGGTCGGCGTGCTCTAGCGTTACGTGGTACTCCACCAGCTTCTGCAGCTTGAGGTCGTCCCCCTCTATGGTCACCTTGTTCACGTAGACCTTGCCCTCGTCGAACCCGACGGTGTAGACGTATAGGTCCTTGCCCTTCAGGTACTCCTTGACCTTCTCGTCCTTTAGCGCCTCCTTCACGCCGCCGGCGGCGAATATCCTGACGTGGAAGACTATGGCTCCGGGCACCTGCTCCTCGGCCATGGCCTTCAGTAGCTCTACGAAGCTCTTCTTGACCTCCTCTATGGGGCTCTCGCCGCCGAACTGGAGTAGCACAACCTGGGCGCCGAACTCCTTGAGCCTCTTGGCGATCTCGGCCTCGTTCTTGCCTAGCTCAACCATGAAGTGGTAGGTCACGCCGCCGGTGTGGTCTATGAACGCGGCCTCAGTGGCGGTCGCGATGCTGCTGCATATTATGTTCTTGGGGGCAACTACCGCGAGCTTGTTGATGCCCAGGTCGGCTATCGCCTTGCCCACCAGCCTCCCGGTCAGGGCGCGCAGGTAGATCTCCTCCTCGAAGGTAGTCAGGGGCATCCCTCTCTCACCCCGCGCCTCCAGCTCCGCACCACCCGATAGTGGATGGCTCAGGGCTGATACGCTTTAGGGTAATGTTTCGCTATTGCAGCGCGTGCAGATACGTGCGTAACCTTTAACAGCGAAAAAGGAGACGGGTGGAGGGGTCAGGCTGGCGCTAGAGCAGGGGCCTCCTGGGGCCCCCCGGCGGCCCGGGAGGCACTGGTGGCGCGGGTGGCTGGGGCTGCTGGCCCCCCTGGCCGCCGCCTATGACTATGGTGATCTGGTCCTCGTACACCTGCCACTGGGGCCACTCGTTGCCAGCGTGGGTGTACCTTGAGAAGTCGAAGCCCGCCGAGGGCTGGCCCTCCTCGTGGCCGTGTGTGAGCCTGTGGGTGTCGCCGTAGGTGGCAGTTATGCCCGTTATTATGCCGGCCGTCGGGCTGATCAGCATTATCGTGCCCTCAATGTAGCCGGTCGCGTTGACCGCCTCCTCGAGGCTGCGGTGGGTGCCGGTGAACGGCCAGACGCCCCTGTCTATCGTGAGGGTCTCGTTGACCGTGGTCCAGAGTGTGAAGTTGCCCTCCACAGGGTACTCGCCCGTGTCGGGGGCCTCTATCACGAAGCCGTACTGGGAGTTGAGGGTGGCGCTCCAGCTCTCGCCCCAGTTGTAGGAGACGACGGGCTCCATGTAGGGTGGCATGACGCTTGTGACGTTGCTGGTGTACTCCCACTCCTCCGCGAGGGTCAGGTTTGACCACACGTCGTTGTAGACCTGGGTGGCCTGGAGGGAGTTGTACATGGATGCGTTGACCACGAAGGCGTAGGGCATGGGGAAGCGGACCACCGTTATGAGGCTCGAGGCGTGGAGGCTCGCGTTGCTCTCGACCTGGTAGACCTGGTCCCCGCCGGGTGTCTGGGTCTGGTTCTCGCTCCTCAGGGGGCCGGTGTACTGGTAGTCGAGGAGCTGGTAGCCGACTACAGCGTTAGGCTCGGTGTAGAGTAGCAGGGCGGCGAAGACGTGCCAGTAGTGCTGGTTGTTGAAAACCTCGACGCTGAGGTTGTGGGTACCAGCTATGAGGGGCAGCAGCGGGGTGACGTCTATTAGGTGCGGCTCGAAGCTGAGCGCCCTAACGCCCGGGAGGGGCCTCCAGAGGAGCGGGTTCAGGCTGCCGGTGAACATGTAGGGGAACGGCTGGGTGAAGGCGAAGACCTGGCCGTCGCTCCTGAATATGGCGTACCTGTCGGCCGGTATGTTGTAGTACCAGAACTCGTCGTAGGACGACCCCTCGAGGTAGACTAGCAGGTACGCCCTCACAGTGTTCTCAGGCACGCTCGTGACCTGCCACGCCACCGGGTTGCTGGAGGTGAGCACGGCCTTCGCCAGCCCCGGCCAGGGCGTCGCCGTGGAGTTGTCGAAGAGCGGTATCACAGCCGTGGGCACCGGGGGCTTGGGGCCCGGGTAGTAGAGCAGCGTGACCCTCACGTGGAACGCCCCGGTCAGGCCCCAGCCGGGCAGCACCCAGTTGGGCAGCGCCACGGTCACGGTGGCGTTGCCGCCCCCGACGAGCAGCGGGTAGAGGTGGGTCACATCGGAGAAGGCGGCCTGGCTGTACCTCTGCACCGTAGTGCCAACATAGGCTGGGACGCCGTCAACCCATATCCAGAGGGGCCTGTCGTACTGCACCGCCGGCCTCCCGGGCACCACGCTCTCGAGCCAAACGTCAACCCTCATCACTATACGCGAGAAGCTGCCATCCGGCGTCTGGACCTCGACCGACACCGGGCCGCTCCAGTTCGCGAACACCAGGTCGTCGGCCGCCACCACGGCCAGCGGCGCCTCCAGCGGGACCCAGTAGGGGTGGTCGCTCCAGCTCCAGGCGCCCCCAGTGTCGAGGCCGGGCCTCACCTCGCCGTGGTAGACGCCCGGCGGCAGGGGTATGGGCAGGGCGGGCGCCTGGGCGGCCGCTGGCATGGCGGCGGGGGCCGCGAGCGCGAGGGCTAGGAGGGCCGCGGCTAGCAGCCTAGCCGCTGGCCTGGGGTTCAACCCCGTTACACCCCCCGGTAAACACCTAATAGATAGGGTTAAACGTGTTACCCGAGAGCCCCCGCGTCCCGGGCGGCCTAGGGTGAGTGGCGCGCCCGGAGGCCGGGGAGCCTGTTCACTAGGAACGCCACGTCGAGGCCCCTAACCTCCGCCAGCCCGGGGCCGGGCTCCCCGGGGGCCAGGGCCTGGGGCCCCCCCTCGGCCATCGTGGATTCTAGCTCGGAGAGGGCCGCGGCTAGGGGTTTACCCCTCAGGCTCGCGAGGTGGGCCCTAGCCACTAGGAGGAGAGTGTTGAACTGCGAGCCCTCCACTAGGTGTATGTCGCCTGAGAGGTCCACCGGCGCCTGGAGGGCGCGGTCCTCGAGCCTCCCACCCCGTATCTTGGGCTTGACCAGCCTCGGGGTGCCCTGGACCACCCTCGGCCTGGGGGGCTTGTACTCGGCCCCCGCCGGGCTCACGCCGTGCCTCCTGGCGAGCTCCCTGGCTAGGCCCGTGGAGTCCCTGGCGCGGTAGCCCTCCATAACTATGACCGTGTCCGCCGCCGCGAGCAGGGGGAGGCTCCCGCTGGAGACTATGACTAGGGAGACGCCCCTCTCGGCCATGCTCCTGGCGAGGCTGGCTATGGGGGTGACGGTGTGCCACCTCGTCAGGGGGGCCGCCCTCTCGTCTAGGTAGAGTATGTTGCTGGCAGCCGTGTCCTCGTCTAACAGCAGGAGCTCGGCTCCCGCCTCCACAGCCTCCTGTATTGAGGCGGCGGTGCTGGTGGCGCCGCTCGCGTCGCTGGTGCTGAAGCACTCGGTGCTACCGCCGCCGGGTAGGTCGTGTATGAAGCTGCTCACGTCGACGCACGACACGAACCTGCCGTCCTCGGCCTTGACGTACATGGCGTTGCGCACGGTAACAACCCTCTCCCTGCCATCCCCGGGGACGTGGTTCCACACCCCGGCGGCGAGCGCCTCGAGGAGCGTGCTCTTACCGTGGAAGGCGCTCCCCGCGACCACGGTCACCCCCCGGGGCACCCCCATGCCCGAGACGGCCTCCCCCCGGGGGCCCTCGAGCTCCACCCTGAGGCTGGGCGGGCTCTCGAAGGGCACGGCCCCGGGCAGCGGCTCCTCGCAGCCCCCGCATCGCCTGGGCAGAACCGAGCCGTCCCCCACGAAGGCGGCCAGCCCCCGGGGGCGGAGCTGGGAGCGGAGGGCCTCCTGGAGGCGCCACGTGTAGATGTGCTCCCCCAGCTGCCCCTCGAGCCTGCCAGCGTCGGCTACAGCCTCCCCCACGGCCCTGGGGAGCCTCTCGAGGAGCATCTCGGCAGCCGCCCGGCCGAGCACCCGCCTACCCCTACTCGGCAGGCCGGCCCACACCCTGAAGCGCAGGCGGCCGCCCCTCACCTCCACGGCGCTCCTCCGCAGCACCACCGGCCCGGGCCTCGGCACGGCGAGGAGCCCGCTATGCCCCTCCCCCACCTTCTCCGAGGCCCTCCCGAGGAGCATGTAGAGCCTCCTATGGAGCCAGTCGGCTAGGGGCACAGGCCACTCCAGAGCCCAGCCGGGCAGGAGCCTCGACGGCGCCTCAACCACCACGACACTAGGCGGGGCGAAGGGGTCCCCCTGAACCCTAGACACCCTAACCAGCAGCTCTCCCAGCCGGGCGCACGCGCCCTCGACGCTACGGTAGGCCCCATAGCCCCTACCGTCAATCCTCCCGAGCGCCTGCTCCAGGTCGCCCCTGCACCTATAGCCGCCTGCTAAGACACCGCACCTAGAAGCCCCCGGCCCCGCGGGACTTTAAAGCAAGGCCCACCCAACCCGCCGCCACACACTCGGAGCCCCCTCGGGGACCGGGCGGGCGCTGGACACGCAGGACATGCAGAAAGAGCCCCGGGGGAACTCCCGCCTTCGGGGGGTGCGCCTCCAGGCCCGGGGCGCTAGGTGACCGTGGATCTCAGCACGCTCCAAGCCCTAA
Source organism: Acidilobaceae archaeon (assembly GCA_026985435.1). Classification (GTDB taxonomy): domain Archaea; phylum Thermoproteota; class Thermoprotei_A; order Sulfolobales; family Acidilobaceae; genus Calypsonella. The sequence goes on along the minus strand of JALSQL010000086.1, from coordinate 828 downwards.
GCGACGAGTACACCACCTGCTGCACAACAGTCTCCGGAAGCACCCCGTCGCCAGTAGCGTCCCAGTCAACGTGGACCAGGTTCAATACTAGGACTCCCTTGGGCGTGGATCCCTCGTAGACCCACGCGGCCACGGTACCGTAGTACCTCCACCCACCGCTCTCGACCTGATAGAACGTTGCATTCGGTATTATCAGGTTTGACGTGTAGTTGCGGAGGCCGTAGGTGAAGTTTAGGAGGTTATAGAGGTAGAAGGCGTAAGCCTCCCTCCTAGCCTCAACGCCCGCACTAGTTATGGACATGTTAAATGGGCCCTCAACTATGTCGGCATAACTGTTGAGGAGCGTCGTGGTGACGCCTGTCGCGTCGCCTAGTGGCTCGCCGTAGGGGGACACCCAGACCCAGTGGTAGTCTAGTATGTAGTTCTCCAGATCGCCCAGGTTAATGTTGCACCCAGCAAGACTCGTGACGTCCCCGACGGGAACGGCGCCCTGGAGCCAGTATATTATCGCGTACTTCGGCGGGCTTGATCCAAAGAGTAGCTCGCACAGCTTCTCCGGCGTGTCTATCACAGTATACCCGGCCACGCCAGCGTAGTTCAGCTCCTCCTTGATCTTCGAGAGCATGCTCTCCAGGGCGTCAATCTTCGCCTCGTCAATGCTCACGTTCTTGGCATTAGCGTAGTCCTCCTCCCCTATCTCGCTTATTATGCTTGGGTCGGGTATGGCGACGATGTAGAGCGGCGGGCTTTCCTTGAACAGCGGGTTGAGGACACCATATTCGACGATCATGTGTTCAAGGGAGTACGTGAAGTCCGTCCAACAGTCAT
>JALSQL010000085.1 GCA_026985435.1 Acidilobaceae archaeon | reverse complement strand
CGCCCCCCTTGCCGCTCGCGACGACAAGCTCCACGACGCCCTTCAAGCCGCCTCCACCCCCAGGCTCCCCAGGGCGCCGGCCAGGGCCTCGGCCAGCTCGCCCAGCGCCCGGCTGGAGGGGCACTCTGGGCACGCCTCGACCACAGGCTCCCCGCGGGCGTATGCCTTCACAGCGGCGGGGTCGTAGGGTATCCTGGCGACGAGCTCGGCGCCGTACTCTCTCGCCAGGCGCTCGTGAGGCGCGTCGTCGCCTATGCCCGCCCTGTTTATCGCGACCCACACACGGGCCCCCAGGCCCTGGGCTATCTCGAGTATCGCCCTCAGGTCGTGGAGGCCCAGCGGCGTGGGCTCCGTCACCGCCACCACGAGCCCCGCATACTGGAGGGCGGCGGTTATCGAGTTGCCGCTCCCGGCCCCCGTGTCCACGAGCAGGAGCTCGGAGCCCTCAGCCTCTCGGAGGGCCCTCCTCTTAGCGGCCACCACCGCTGGCGGGGTGTGCTCCTCGCCCTCCCGGAGCACCCCGGTCACGAGCCGGAAGCCGCCGCCCCGCCCCACGGGGGTGCTGTAGGTGTAGCCCACCACCCTGCGACCCTCGGGGCTTATGGCATCGTAGGGGCAGACGTAGAGGCACGCCTTGCAGCCGCTGCAGAGGCGGGGGAACACCATGGGTGGCCTCCCCCTGGCCATCACTATGGCGCCCGTGTCGCAGACCTTGGCGCAGGCGCCGCAGGCTGTACACTTGGAGTAGTCTATCAGGGGGAAGAAGATGGCTATGGGCTCCTCCCCCTCCAGCCTCTCGAGCCCCAGAAGTATGTGGTCGTTCGGAGCCTCCACGTCTAGGTCGGCGAGGACCAGGCTCGCCTCCCTCGAGAGGAGCACCGCCAGGTTGGTGGCGACGAAGCTCTTGCCCGTCCCGCCCTTCCCCCCGGTAACCCCGACGACCGCCGGGGCCAACCCTGCTACACCCCGCCTCTGACCACCCTAGGGTAGAGCGGGTGCTCTAGGACGAGCCTGTGGAGCTCCATCTCACCCAGCCTGGCGGCCTCCCGTAGGGCGGCCTCCACAGCCTCCGCCGCCTCGGGCGGGAGGCTGGGGGGCTCGCATGTGTAGCGGATGCACCCCCTCCTGCCGGTGGCCGGGTCGCCCTCCACCTTCTCGAAGCACCTGTCACCCTCTATGAGCTCCTTCAATCCCTCTATGTAGAAGGTGCCCGGGCCGCCGACATACTCCAGGTCGCTCAGCCGGGCGCCGCGGGCCTCCATGTAGCGGAGCTCCGCCAGCAGGGCGACCCTGCTGGCTATGAAGGGGTGCGTGCACCCCCTCCTGGATAGTATGTACGCGAGCAGGCTCCTCCCATCGACGGCCGCCAAGGCTGGCACCCCGCCCGGCACGGCCCCCCTCCATATAGCGTGCAGCGGCTATAATGGGGGGCCTGGGGGGCGCTAGGGGCTGGCCCTCCGGGGGCCCTATTAGCTCGTGCTGGGGGCCGCTGGCGTGGCCCACTCCTCCTGCGTGGTGTAGAGGCGGTAGAAGCGCCCCCTCTTGGCCATGAGCTCCCCGAAGGTGCCCTCCTCGACGACCCTGCCGCCCTCGACTACCACTATCCTGTCGGCGTCCCTGGCGGCTCGGAGCCTGTGGGCTATCACTATGCTCGTCCTGCCCTCCATAAGCCTCCCCATCGCCCTCCTCACGAGGTCCTCGGTCGCCGGGTCGACGCTTGAGAGGGCCTCGTCTAGCACCACAACGTCGGGGTCGCGGAGCATCGCCCTGGCTATCGCTATCAGCTGCCTCTCCCCCGCCGAGAGCCTCTTCCCCGCCTCCCCCACGCTCGTGTTGTAGCCGTCGGGCAGCCTCTCTATGTAGTCGTGGATGCCGAGCTGCCTGCACACGCGCACCACGTCCTCGGGTGTGGCGCCGGGCCTGGCTATGAGTATGTTCTCCATGACCGTGCCGGGGAAGAGGTAGGTCTCCTGTGGCACGTAGCTCACCCTGGCCCTCAGGCTGCTCCTCCTTATCCTCCTCGTGTCAACGCCGTCCACCAGTATCTCGCCCCTCTCGGGGTCGTAGAAGCGCAGGAGGAGGCTCGCTATGGTGGTCTTCCCGGCGCCGGTCTCGCCGACTATCGCCACGGTCTCGCCGGGGTTAACCCTGAAGGTTACGCCCCGCAGGACCGGCCTCCCGGGCTCGTAGCTGAACCATACCCCCCAGTACTCTATCCTGCCCTCCACCCTGCCTATCTCCACGCCGGAGTCGTCCTCCTCCTCGGCGTCTATTACCTCGTATATCCTCTCGAGGCTCGCCAGCGCCGCCTGGAGGTTGTCGTACATGCTGACTACGTTGTTTATGGGCCCCCGGAACCTCTGCACGTACTGTATGAACGCCACGACGACCCCTATGCTGGCGGCCCCCGCCTTGACCATGTAGGCCCCCGCCGCGGCCACTATTGCCAGGGAGGCGGTGCTCGAGAGGTTCATGAGGGGCCAGAAGAGCCCCATGTACACTGCGACCCTCAGGTACGCCCTCATGGTTGTGAGGCTCGCGTCTAGGAACCTCCTCTCAGCGTCGCCCTCCACGCCGAAGGCCTTCACGGTCTCGATGCCGGAGACGGTCTCCTCCACCACGCTGGATACCCCGGCGAGGGCGGCCCTGGTGCGCCTCCAGGCTGCCCTCAGTCTTCCCCCGAAACCCCGGGCTATCGCAGCCATGAGGGGGATCGTGGCGAGCGCCACCAGCGCCAGCCGGGCGTTTAGCATGAACATCGCCGCGAGTATCCCAGCCAGGCTCACGAGGTCCCCGAGGCCCCCAAGTATGCCGGAGACGAGGACGTCGTTAACGTAGCTGGTGTCGTTTATTATCCTCGAGACCAGGTCGCCGGTGCGGTGGCGCCTGTAGAAGTCCATCCTGGCCCTTAGGCTCCTCTCGAGGAGCCTCGACCTCAGGTCGTAGAGGACACTCTGGCCGAACACGTTTATGTACCAGTTCCTCGCCGCCGCGAAGCCCCACTGGGCCACGAGCGCTGCGAGGTAGAGGCCCGCCACCCTGGGGAGCTCCCCCAGCCTCCCGGGGACTATGTACTGGTCTATCGCCACCTTGAGGAGGTAGGGCGCCGCCAGGTTCGCCAGGCTAGACCCGGCTATCGTCGCCGCCACCAGGGCCAGCAGCCTCCGGTGGCGGAGCGTCTCGGCGAGGAACCGCCTAAGCAGCCCTAGGCTCGACCGCCCCGCCACCGCTCGGCACCCCGTGGTAGAGCCTCCTGAATAGGGTGTCAGCCGAGAGCAGCTCGCCGGGCCGGCCCTCCTCGACTATCCTCCCCTCAACCATGACCACCACCCTGTCGGCCATCCTGGCTAGGCTCGGCCTCTGCGAGACCACTATGACGGTCCGCCCCCGGAGGGCCTGGGAGAGGTCGTCCACGAGCCTCGCCTCAGTCTCGGCGTCGAGGTTCGAGGCCGGGTCGTCTAGGAGCACTATCCTGGGGTCCCCGACGAGGGCCCTGGCGAGGGCTAGCCTCTGCCTCTGGCCGCCGCTCAGCGTTACGCCCCTCTCGCCCACTATGGTGTTGTAGCCGTCGGGGAGGCTCTCTATGAACTCCCTGATCCTGGCGGCCTCCGCGGCCCTCCTCACCTGCTCCATCGAGGCGTGGGGGTTCCCTACGAGTATGTTCTCCAGGATGCTCCTGTTGAATATGAAGGGCTCCTGGGGGACGTATGCGACAGCCCTCCTCAGTGTGTCCCTGGAGAGCCTCCGCACGTCGACACCGTCTATCGCGACCCTCCCCCGGGTGGGCTCGTAGAGGCCCGCTATGAGGCGGAGCAGCGTGGACTTCCCGCTCCCCGGGGGGCCGACTATTAGTAGCCTCTCACCCGGCCTCACGTGGAGGCTCACCCCCCGGAGCACGGGCTTCCCGGGCTCGTACTCGAACCACACGTCCTCCAGGGATACCTCGCCCCTCACCCTCTCCAGCCTGACGGCGCCCGGGGGCTCCCCCCGGCGCGGGGCCGAGTCTATGATTTCGAATAGCCTCCTCGCCGCGGCGACCGCCCTCTGCATGTCGCCTATTATGAAGCCGAGGGCGTTGAGGGGCCACATGAGGGTCAGCATGTAGGTTAGGAACGCCGCTAGGACGCCGACCGTTATGGCGCCCGAGGCGGCGAGCTCCCCGCCCAGGTAGAGTATGCCGGCCATGGCGAAGGCCATTATGAGGAAGCTCATGTTGCCGTAGATGCTGGTGAGCCTCGCGGCCGCCAGGTAGAGGCTGTAGTAGCGCCTGTTCGCATCGTTAAACCTCTCGAGGACCGCGGGCTCGAGGGCGAGGCCCTTGACAGTCTTCACCCCCGCCAGCGCGCCGGCGGCGATGCTCGCCAGCACCCCCGTCTGGTGGCGGACCCTATCGTAGAGCGGCCTGACACGCCGGGCGTAGAGGGCGTTCGCCGCCACCGTCGCCAGTACCCCGGCTAGGGCTACGAGGGAGAGGCGCCAGCTCATCCTCCACATGAGGGCAGCGCTCGACGCTATGAGTGTAAGGCTGTAGACTAGCATCCTAAGCCTGAAGCCGAGGAACCCGGTCACCCTCTCGGCGTCGTTTGTCACACGCGATATGAGCTGGCCCGTCAGGGTTCTGTCGTAGTAGGCCAGGGGCATCCGGAGCAGCGCCCTGAACGCCTCGAGCCTCAGGTTTAGCACGGTCTCCTGCGCGAGCCTCGCCTGGAGGTAGCGGCCCGCGAAGCTGGCAGCCCCGGAGAGGCCTGTGAGGGCGAGTATGAGGCCCCCGTAGTAGGCTGCCCTCCGCGGCGCCCCCGCGGCGACGCCGTAGTCTATGGTGTAGCGCACCAGAACGGGCACGTAGGAGGTGAGGAGGGCCATCGCCACGACCAGCGCGGCCGACGACGCCAGCAGGAGGGGCCTCTCGGCCAGCAGCCTGGCTAGCCTTGCAAGAACGTCTAGCGTCGAGTAGCCGCTGCCCTCCCCCTCAGCCGCCTCCAAGGCGGGCGCTCCACCGGCAGCTAGGCTTATGTCGGGGGTAGATATATGCTCCCCTAGGCCCCGCCCCGGCCGGGCTGGCGCCTGGCCTGGTATAGGGTGAAGGTGAACGCCACGGCTATACTCATCGCCACGAGCACTGTGGAGAGGGCAGCTATGGCCGGCTGGCTGGTGTAGGGCGAGAGGCCGGGGCGGCGGGCCCTGTTCCATATTAGTATGGGGAGCGTCACGAAGCCGGGCCCCTTGGTGAAGAGCGTCTTGGTGAAGTCGGTGAAGCTCATCATGAACGTGAGCGCGAGGGCCGCCACTATGCCGGGCATCGAGACAGGCACCGCAACCCTGAGGAAGGCCTCCAGGGGCCCGGCCCCCAGGGTCCTAGCCGCCATCGCCAGGCGGGCCCCGCTCGAGCCTGCCGGGGTTAGGGCGACGTAGGCATACGCCACGTTGAACGCCGTGTGGCCTATCACGACGCTCACAACCCCCAGGGGGAAGCCGAGCTTGAGGAACATGATCATGAGAGCCACGGCCTCCGTTATCTCCGGCATGATAACGGGCGGGTAGGTCAGGAGGCTCGCGAGGTCGCGGTCAACCTTCCTAGTGGAGAGGGCCGCCGGGAGCGCCAGGGCCGTTGATATGAGGGCGCTCGCCACCGCCACCGCCACGCTGTTTCGGAGCGCCTCCCACGCCTGGGGGTCGTGGGCTAGGAGGCGGTACCACCTCGCGGTGAAGCCGCCCCAGACCCCGAAGAACTTGCTGTCGTCAAAGCTATAGGCGGCCATCACGACTATGGGGGCGTACAGCGCCGCTATGAGGGCGTATGTGTACAGCCTGGCAAGCCTCCTCCCAGCCTCTACCACGCCAGCTCGCCCCCGGCCCTCCTCGCCAGGAGGAACGCCGCCACGGTGAGGGCGGCGGTCAGCAGCACGGCGAGGGCCGCGCCCACCCCCCAGAGGCCCCCGCTGAGGAAGAGGTAGTAGATCAGGCTGCCCACGGTGAAGCCCTTCGTGCCGCCCAGGAGGGCTGGCACCACGAACTCCGTCATGGACATGAGTAGCACGAGGGCCGAGCCCGCCACTATGCCGGGGAGGGTGAGGGGCAGCACCACCCTGAGGGTCACATCCCTCGGCGTGGCCCCCAGCACCCTCGCGGCGGCGACCGCGGACTCGGGTATCCTCAGCATGGAGGCGTATATTGGGAGGAACATTATCGGGAGGTACTCGTAGACCATGCCAACCATCATGGCCGCGTAGCCCTCCCTCATACCCAGCGTGTAGATGATGCTCTTCAGGGCGAAGGAGCGGAGCAGGACGTCGACCCAGAACGGGGTGAGGAGCAGGGCCAGCAGTATGGGGCCCTCACGGGGCCCAGACATGCGGGCTATGTAGTAGGCCGCCGGGAGCGCCAGGGCCAGCGTGGCGAGCGTGGTCTCCCCGGCTATGGCCAGGCTTGAGAGCACCACCTTGAAGTAGGCGGGGTCCCGGAAGACTGTCAGGTAGTTCTCCAGCGTGACCCCCCGCCCCCCGGGGGTCTGGAGGCTCTGGTAGGCCAGCACTATGAAGGGGGCGTAGAAGAAGGCGGCGAGGAACAAAGCCATAGGCGCCAGGACGGCTGAGGGCCTCGGCTTCACTCCGCCACCACCCGGGCGTCGCGCCTGGACCAGCCCACGACCACCCTATCCCCCACGCTCGGCGTGGGGGCGCCCCGGGGCAGGGCGGCCCTCACCGTGGAGCCGTTGACCCTCACGTAGACGTAGACCAGGGGCCCCTGGAAGACCACGTCGTCCACGACACCGGCAAGCCTGTAGTCGACCCCGTCCTCCCCGGGCCCGAGGAGCCTCACGCTCTCCGGCCTCACGACTATGAAGCCGCCCTCTCCGGGGAGTATGTTAGCCTCGCCGAAGAAGGAGGCGACGAACGAGTTCGCCGGCCTCTCGTACACCTCCACGGGGTCCCCCACCTGGACAACCAGCCCGTCCCTCATCACGGCTATCCTGTGGCTCACGCTCATGGCCTCGTTCTGGTCGTGGGTCACGTAGACGACGGTCGCGCCGGTCTCCCTCTGTATCCTCTTCAGCTCCAGGAGGAGCCTCTGCTTTATCTTGTAGTCGAGGTGGGCGAACGGCTCGTCTAGGAGGAGCACGCTGGGCTCGACTACGAGCGCCCTCGCGAGCGCCACCCTCTGCTGCTGGCCCCCGCTCAGCTGGTTCACCCTCCTAGACCCGTACTCGCCCGGGTCTAGGCCTACGAGCTCGAGGGCCCACCTGACCCTCCTCCTAACCTCCGGGTCCGGGAGCCTCCTCACCCGCAGGCCGAAGGCCACGTTCTCGAACACGTTCAGGTGCGGGAAGAGCGCCAGGTCCTGGAAGACGAAGCCCACGTTCCTCCTCTCGGGGGGCAGGCCCGTGACGTCCCTGCCGTCGAAGAGTATCCTCCCCCTGTCGGGCCTCTCGAGGCCCGCTATCACCTTGAGGAGCGTTGTCTTGCCGCAGCCGCTCGGGCCCAGTAGGGTCGTTATCCTCCCCCGGGGCGCCTCCAGGTCGACGCCCCGGAGCGCCGTCGTGCCCCCGCTGTAGGTCTTCACCACGCCCTCAGCTATTACCTCGACGCCCGGCAACCCGGCGGCCCGCCCCCTCTTGGGGCAGGCGCCCCTCTGGCGGATTTAAAAAGGGTGCCCCCGGGGGGCTAGCCTCCGAGGACGTGTAGCCTCACGGTCTCGACGTACCTCGACATCTCCTCGTCTAGCACGGGGCTGGGTATCAGCTTCACGTCGCTCGACGGGTAGACCAGGGGGTTCTCGAGTATCTCCACTAGCTCCGTGTCGTTGTGCTGCCTCGCCCAGTCGAGGAGGACCTCCTTCCTGAGGCCGGAGGCGTACCAGACGTACTTGACGTTCCTGGCGGCGACGTCCGGGCGTAGGAGGAAGTTTATGAACTCGTGCGCCTCCTTCACGTGCTTCGCGTCTCTGGGTATCACTATGAAGTCCACCCAGTAGAGGGCCCCGTCCCTCGGGTTCACGAACTGTATGTGGCTGTTGTTCTGCTGGAGGAAGAGCACGTCGCCGCTCCACGCCTCGGCCAGGCAGAGCTGGCCGCTCACGAGGGCCGACGAGTACTGGGAGGCGCCGTAGAAGCCCACGAGGTAGGGCTTGACCTGCTGGAGCAGCTGCTCGACCTGCGACATGACCTGGTCGTTCCAGTTGCTCCTCACGCTGGGGTCGTAGCCGAGGGCTATCATCGCCGCCATTATGGCCTCGGAGAACTCGGAGAGGAGGCTCACCCTCCCCTTGTAGGGCTTCAGGTACGTCGTGTTGAAGAACTCCCTCCACGTCTGGGGCGGGCTGTCAACGCAGTTGTCGAGGTAAGCTATACCCGTGGTGCCCCACATGTAGGGCACAGCATAGTCCTGGTTGGGGTCGGCCGGGTGGCGGGCCACCCGAGGGTCTAGGTACTTGAGGTTAGGCAGCATGCTCTTGTTGAGGGGGTGGAGGAGGCCCATCTGCCTGGCCAGGCCCACGTAGGAGTGGGCCGTTATTATCACATCGTACCCAGCGCCCCCCGCCTTGAGCTTCGCCCACGCCTCCTCCGCAGCCTCGTACTCGTCGTATACCACCTTGACGTGGTACTCCCTCTCGAACTCCTTTATCACCTCGGGGTCCATGTAGTCGCTGTAGTTCAGCACCTTCAGCACGGCCTCCCCGCCGCTCGAGCCCCCGCCGCCGCGGGGCAGCGCCAGGTAGGCGGCCGCCCCGGCCACGGCTAGCACGACCACGGCGACAGCCACTATCTTTGAGCCCCTCACACCCTACACCCCCAGGGCCGGGGGTGGACCCCCGGGGGGCGCCGGCCTTTTAAGCGGCCCCACCCGGTCGCCCACAAGGGACGGTGTTGGACTGCCTCGGCGCGACCTGCGTGGACCCGGCCAGCATGGCCAGGGACGCCCTCGCCGCCCTGCCGCTCGGGGCGATGGTTCTAGCCGTCGTCTACGCCACCAAGCCGCTCTACCACGCCATGAGGCGCCGGGGGCTGCCCCACAACGTCGCCATATACTATAACAGGAAGGTAATACACGCCGCCGCCGGGGGAGTCGTGGCGCTCCTCGTGCCCGTCGTGTTCCGGGAGCCGCTGGTCCCCCTCGCCATGGCGCTGGCCCTGGGCGGCTTCCTCCTCTACATGAGGAGGAGCGGGAGGCTGATGTACTGGTTCCAGACGCCCGAGAACGCGTACGAGGTCAACTTCACAATAGCCTGGGGCGCGAGCGTGGCGCTCCTCTGGGCCGCCCTCGGGGACCCCAGGCTCGCCGTCCTCCCGGCGCTCTTCATAGCGTTCGGCGACGCGGTAACCGGCGTCGTGAGGAACGCCCTCTTCGCCCGGCGCACCAAGCACTGGGCCGGGAACGTGGCCATGCTGGCGGTCACGATACCCCTGGGCCTCGCCTACGGCGGCGCCCTGGGGGGCCTCGCGGGCCTCGTCGCGGGGGTTGTGGAGCGCTTCGAGTTCCCCCCGGTCGACGACAACATACTCATAGCCCTCGCCACGACCGCCCTCCTGCTGCTCGCCGCCTAGCCCCGCAGACGCTGGGGGGTGCCGCGGGCTGGAGCCGGCGGTGCTGGCGAGGTTCGACCCCGTGCCCTGCAGGGTGGAGGCCCGGCTGGACCGCTTCCGGGTCGCCGCCCGGGGGCCCCGGGGTGAGAGCCTCGTCCTACACAACACCAACACGGGGAGGCTCCTAGACGTCCTGGTGCCCGGGGTGAGGTGCCTAGCCTACCCCATAAGGGGCCCCCGCCTCAGGCTGAGGCTCGCCGCGGTGGAGTACCACGGCGGCCTAGCCGTTGTCGACACGGTGCTCCAGGCCAGGGCTTTCGAGGCCGCCGTGGAGGGCGGCCTCCTACCCTGGGCCAGGGGCTGCAGGCTCCTAGGCCGCCACCCCAGGGTGCCCGTGGGGAGGCTCGACTACAGGCTCGACTGCGGAGGCTCCGAGGTCCTCGTCGAGACGAAGAGCGCGGTCCTCGCGGGCCCCCGCGGGGAGGCACTCTACCCCGACACGGTGAGCCTCCGGGGGAGGAGGCACGTCTCCTGGATGATGGAGGCCCACAGGAGGGGGAGGCGGGTGATGCTAGTGTTCATAGCTGCGTTCCCCGCGGCCCGCTGCTACGCGGCCAACCCCGACGGGGACCCGGCCCTCGCGAGCCTCATATGGGAGGCACGCCAGCTCGGCGTCCCCATGGCCGCCATCAGCCTCGAGGCCACCACCGCGGGCGAGGTGAGGCTGGTCAACCCCAGCCTCCCGCCATGCCCGGGCCCCTGGACCCGGGGGCC
>JALSQL010000084.1 GCA_026985435.1 Acidilobaceae archaeon | reverse complement strand
AGCCCCCTGGCCCACCCCGGCATGTAGCGGAGCTCCACGTCCAGCGCTATAGCCCCGCTCCGGGCGGCGCAGCAGAGCCCGCAGCCCCTAGGGCACTCCATCCGGTAAGCCCTCGCCAGCTCCTCCTCCGGGAGCGGCTCGAAGGCGCCCCACCGGTCCACGGGGTCCCGGAACACCGCCGCCAGCCTCCGCCTCGAGGGGATCCAGTACACCCCCAGGAGCCTCCTCCTGTTGATCGCCGCCGCCAGCAGCAGCGCCAGGTCGCCCCGCAGCGTGCCCGGGGGCTCCCTGAGGGCGTAGAGGGCCACGCCCCACCCCCCGGCCGGGGGCCGGGGTCGCCCCCTAAAACCCCCCGAGCCCCTACGCTGGCGGTGAGCCCCAGGCTTGAGGATGGAGGCCAGGCACATAAGGGCGGTCCACAAGTCGAGCATGGCCGTGGTGTGGCTGTCCCTCGCCTACTTCCTCTCCGGCCTCGCAGCTGGGCCCGAGCACAGGGCGGCCTTCCACATAAGCATGATGGCCGCCGGCATGCTGGGCGCCTTCGTAGTGGCGGTGGAGTCCTCCTACATAGTCTCAACCCTCCGCGCGAAGAGCCACCCCCTAATGCCGGCGGCGCTAGCCGGCCTCGTGGCCGCGCCGCCCATAGCGGCGGCGGCCGCGCCCCTCGGAGCCCTCGCCGGCCCCGGGCCTGCTGCCGCGGCCATCGCCGCCGCCCTGGCGCTGGAGGCTGTGGCCGCCATCGTCGCGGCCGGCTTGACCCGGGGGAGCGTGAGGCTCTCCATGGCCGCCAGCGCCTACGCCAGCCTCGCCGGGGCTGCATACTCCGCCCTCGCCGCTGGGGTGGAGCCCCTCGTGGTGGCTGGGCTCGGCTTCCTCGCGGCGTACCCCCTCCAGATGATCTACGCGGTGAGCATACACGCCTTCCCCTCGACCTACTCGAGGAGGCCCATAGCGCCCCTGGCCCCGGCCCCCTTCGCCCTGGCAACCCTCGCGGCCGCCCTCATAGCGGTTGAGCCGGGGGAGTGGAGGGCCGCGGCGCTCCTCGCTGGCCTCTCAACCCTAGCCTACCTCCCGGCCGCTAGGGTGCACGAGGCCCCGAGGATATGGGGTGAGGTGGCGTCGAGCCGGAGGCCCCCCATCGTCGTCAAGACACACAAGTACTTCCTGGAGGGCCACGTGTTCGTGGCCATAATAGCGGCGTTCACAGTCGCCCTAGCGCTCCTAGCCCTCGAGGGGGCCCCCATAACGCCCGGCTGCATAGCACACGCGCTAGCCATAGGCTTCGCCGGGCTACACATAATGATACACGCCCCCATGATGCTGCCGGTCATACTCAACATACCCACAGCCCGCCGCTACACGCCCCTACCCTACGCCCTCCTAGCCCTGGCACCCCCAAGCCTCTGCATAGACAAGAGGCTGGCAGCCCCCCTGGTGCTGCTAGCCGTGGCCTCCGGGGCACTCATAGTATGGCCCCCACGCGGCCAGACAACGGGTGGGGCCCGCGCTAGCCGGCCAGCCGCCCCATAGAGCCGTACTTGGCGGCCAGCACACTTGTCCCTCTCAGCAGCGCCCGGCCTCTCGAGGGTCAGGGCTCCTCGGCCTTGGCGTAGAAGTGCTCCGCTAGTGGTATCAGGATTCCGGGTATCACGTAGAACACGAACGCTACTGCGAGTAGGGGGTCGAGGTCAAGGCTCGCGTCGACCGTGGCGTCCCCAACCCTCAGCCCCTCGACCCTCACTGTGCCCCCGCCCATTAGGTAGACTGTTATAGCGTAGGAGAGCAGCACCGCGAGGCCCGAGAGTAGGGGGGAGGCCACGTTGCCGCGCAGGGCCCTCGCCGCCACGCTTATGCCGACGAGCATGAGGCCTAGGCCGACCAGCGCCCTTGAGGGGGGCTGCAGCGCCCCCGCGGGGGCCCCGAGGCCCTCGGCCAGGCTGGCGTAGAGGTAAGGGATTAGGTAGACTATCACCACGTAGTAGGCCGCCCCCTGGGCGAGCCCCACGAGCACCGAGCCCGCGAGCCTCCTGGCCCAGCCCGGCAGGCCCACCCGGCTCACCCCGAGGCCTCAACCGGCTGGGTCGAGGTTATGTTGAAGTGGTAGATGCCGGCTATGTCGCCCGTGATTGTGACTCGGACCTCCGCGGCCCCGGCGAGCGCCTGGGCTGGGAGCCTGACCTCGATGCTCCCACCCCTCTCGAGCCTGGCCGCGCCCGCGTGGCCTGAGGCCAGCACCGCCCCCTGGGGTGAGAGGAGCTCCACCCCGAAGTCCACGTCCTTCAGTGTCACGGAGCCGTTGTAGTGGAGGGTGAACACTGCGGCGCCCCCGGATACCGTGGACTCCACGGTGACCGACTCCACACCCTCCAGGGCGAAGGCGGCCAGCGGGTAGGCGGCGAGGCCCACCGCCACTAGGGCCACCAGGCCGACCACGGTCTTCAGCCATGGGAGCCCCAAGGCTACCCTGCCTCCCCCCGCTTGGCGCCCTCCCGGAGGAGGGCTACCCCCTTGGAGAGCAGCACGCTCCCAGCCGCTAGGGCGACTCCGAGGAAGGCCACCTTGATAAGGACCTCTAGGAGCACCCCGGCGCTCTGGCCTAGCACGTCCTCCACGCTGCCACCCTCAACGTTGACTGTGGAGTACTCGCCCAGGTACTGGATGGCCAGGGCGAACACGACAACCACGAAGACTACGCCGAGGCCTAGGAGTGCGAGTCCAGCGCCACGCCCAAGATCCAACCCCTATACACCCCGGGTAGAACCACCTAAGCCGGCCTCACAGAGGCCTAGGGGGTATTATATTAAAGAAATGCGGGAAGTGGTAGGCGTGGCTGTTCGGCTCCTACCCTCGGGGTCCCCCGGCCGGGCCTCGACCCAGCAGGGCGGCGACGAGATACGCGGCCAGCGCTGGGGTGAGGGCGTGGTACAGCAGGGCCACCCCCACGGCGGCCGGGCCGCCTATCGCCAGGGCCACCCCCAGAGCCCTCTGGGCCTCAACCGCCGCCAGCACCGCAGCCCACCCCGCGAGGCCCGCTGCGGCCCCCGCGAGCAGCGCTGCTGCCCCGCGGCCTCGTAGGGTGTACCCCAGGGCTGCCCCAGCCGCCAGGGGGGCTGCCAGGAAGCCCCAGGGTGCGAGCTGTAGGCTGGCGTAGAGGGCTACCGCCACCGCGAGCCCGGCCGCTAGCCTGGCCGGGCCGCTCTGCGGGCCTGCCATGGGCCTAGCCACCCCCGGTGAAGACTAGCTGGGGCTGGCCGGTGGCCGCTGGCAGGGTGTAGTGTATGTAGAGGCCCCTCGTCCAGTAGTCGAGGTATATGTCCTGGTAGTGGCTGCTGAAGGGGCTGCCGCTCTCGCCGCCGGGGAGGCTTATGTAGTAGTCGGCGGAGGCGAGGGGGGCCACCTGCCTTATGCTGGGGCCGGCCCTGACCGGCATGCCCTCCTCGGGGTCCACGAGGGCTGGGCGCGCCACGTTGACCGTGTATGGGCCGCCGCTGGCTGGGACGTGCTCGTAGTCGAGCGCCCTGAACGCGGGGTGCCTGGGGTTGTAGTAGTGTATCCTGCCGTACACCCAGTCCTCGGGGTTGCTGGTCCCGTAGTAGGCCCGCAGCAGGTCCACCGCCCTGGCGAGGGCGTCCCTGGCAGCCTTCTCCAGGCTCCCGCCCGGTATGAGCTGGAGGGCGTACTGGTCGCCCTCCGCGGCGTGGCGGACTATGCTGAGGGCGTAGTGGAAGCGGAGGAACGATATGTCGTCGCCGCTGCCGTAGAGGTGCTCCCAGAGCGCCTTGTGGTACTCGTACAGCCAGGCCAGGGCGAGGGCGGGCTCGGGCCTCTCCTTGTCCATGAGGGTCCCCGTCTCCTCGATCCACCGCCTGAGCATCCGCGCGGCGTCGGTGTCGGGGGCGTAGGGTAGCAGCGCGGTCTCCAGGTAGTCGGCGACGCTGAGGTCGTGCACGTCCGTCTGCACCCTCATGATGTCCCCCACGCTCAGCCTGCCCTTGGACTCCACGAGCTCCCCGAGCATCTCGACTATCCTCTCCTCCCTGTAGCGGTCGGCGTAGTGCCAGCCCACCCACTCGCTGTCCCGGAGCCCCCAGCAGCTGCCGCTCCACGGCTTCGAGTTGGCCGTCGCCACGAAGGGCTCGGGCGGGTCGTAGAGTATGGGGAGCCGCTCCTTCGGCAGGTAGCCCCTCCAGAGCCCCTCGCCGGCGCTGCCGTTGAAGGGTATGTAGCCCCTGTTGACGATCTCGACTCCCCTCCAGGTGGTGAGCACGGGTAGGTTAACCCGCCTCGGGTAGCCGCCCAGCGGCGAGTAGGCTATGTTCCCCCTATCGTCGGCCACTACGAAGTTCTGTATGGGCGAGTGGAACCACCTCTGGGCCTCGAGGGCCTCCCTCACCGTCGAGGCGTTGTTCAGCTCCACGAAGAACTCCAGCTCGAAGCTCACGTCGAGGCCCGCCCACCTGACAGCGTAGCGCTCGCCTCCCCTCTCGAGGACAGGCCCCAGCTGGGTGTCGAGAACCCTGAGCTCCTCGACCCGGTAGCGGCCGGTGTAGGGGTCGTAGACCCGTATCTCCTCGACCCTCACGCTCGCCCTCCTCCAGGAGCCGTTGAAGTAGTACTCGTCCCCCCTCCACTTGAGCCTGTAGTAGTCGGTGAAGTCTCCCATGACGTTGGTGAACCCCCAGGCCAGGTGCCTGTTCCTCCCTATCACGACCAGCGGCGTGCCCGGGAAGAGCGCCCCCATGCTGTGGAAGGATGGCGTGTCGAGCTCCACGAGCAGCCATATGGGTGGCACGCTCAGCTGCAGGTGCGGGTCGTTCGCCACTATCGGCTTCCCGCTCGCCGTGTAGTTGCCAGCCACCACCCAGTTGTTGGAGGCCAGCATGGGCCCTCCGGTGAGGCTGGCCCAGAGGCCCTTCAGGCCCTCGAGCCACCCCAGCACCCCACCGCTGGCCCCGCCGCTGGGCTCTGGGGCCGCGGGGCCGGCGGCGTGGGCCCCGGCTGGTATTGGGGGCGTCCCGGCGGTGGGGCTGTTGTAGTCGTAGGGGTTCGGCTTGCCGCTGACGTTGCCCCATGGCACGGCCTCGCTGCAGCGGGCCTGGGTTGTGGTATTGGCCCAGAAGGGTATGTCTAGGTATGCTATGATCTGGGGGCCCCACCTCTCCACGAGCCTCTCGAGGACCAGGTCCTCGTCGTTCCAGGCTAGCCCGAGGGTTATCACCTTGGCCACCGCTATCGTGTCCTCGGGCCTCCATGCCTCGGGCTTCTGGCCCAGCACCCTGTACTCTATGGGGAGCAGGTTGTGTGCCTCGGCGTATCTTATGTAGTCGTTCACGCCCCTAGCGTAGGCCTCCAGGAGAGACCTGAGCTGGGAGAGCTCGGGCCTCCCCTCTATCTGCCTCCAGGTCTCCTCTATCGTGTAGTGGAGGCCTATCGAGCGTATGAACCTATCGTTATCCAGGCCGGCTGAGCCCACAAGCTCGGCGAGCCTGCCCTCCCCGACCCTCCGAAGGAGGTCCATCTGGAACAGCCTGAGGCTAGCCGAGACCCAGCCCAGCGCGTAGACGCCAGCCTCGTCGCTCGAGGCTACTATGTGCGGCACCCCGTGCTCGTCCCAGTAGACCCGGGCCTCGCCCGGTATGCCCTCGACCCTATACTCCCCCGCCGCCAGGCCGGAGCCCCTAGCCGACGCTAGGACCCCATGGTAGGGGTCCACGAAGCCCCTCAGGGCTGGCGAGGCCGCCGGCACGGCCATGAGGGCCACGAGCAGGACGGCTGAGAGGGCCGCCTTGACCCTTAGCTTGGCTCGGGGATCCAGCCCCTCACACCCGCGGGCCGGGTTGGCTCGTGGGGCGCTCTTATGCCTCCGAGGGGCCCGCCTCTATATCCGCCCAGCCTCGGGCTGGCGTGGCGGGGTAGGGCTAGGAGTGTCGGGGGTGTTCGTTGCGTGGTCCAGGCTGAGTAGGAGGACTGTAGACCTAGCGGGGAGGCTCGGGCTGGAGGTAGCGTTCGTGCCAGGCGGCCCCCCTTACCTGGGCGCCTGGCTCCGGACCGGTAGGCTGCTAGCGGAGCGCAGGCCCCGGCTGGTGGCGGCGCAGCTGCCCCAGGGGCCGCTGCTGGCTAGGCTCCTGGGGCTCCGGGGGAGGCTCGGATTCCGCCTGGTGGCGGACGTCCACACTGGGTTCCTGGTCTATGGTAGCCTCGCTGGGAGGCTCCTCAACGCCCCCTTCCGGGGCCTCCTCCGGAAGGCCGACCTGGTGGTGGTGCACAACGAGGATATGCTACGGCTACTCCGGGGGCTCAACGTGGACCCCGAGAGGGCCCTAGTCGTCTACGACCCCATACCCGCCCCCCGCAGGACCCGCCGGCCCGGCCTCGACGTGGAGCCGGGCCGCTTCCTCCTACTCCCAGCCTCGTGGGCCCCAGACGAGCCCCTAGCGCTGGCCGCCGAGGCCTTCGCCTCCTCGGGCCTGGCCCCGGCGGGGTACAAGCTTGTCGTCACCGGCGACCACCAGCGCCGCCCGCGGCTGGCTGGGAGGCTCTCTGGGGTCCCTGGTGTTGTGCTGAGCGGCCACCTGCCCAGGGCGGAGTACGAGTGGCTCCTAGCACACTCGGCTGCGGTGCTCGCCCTAACCACCAGGGAGTACACGGTGCTATCCGCTCTCTGGGAGGCCGTCGCCCACGGGAGGCCCGCCGTGGTGTCTTCGACCCGGACCCTCCGGGGGCTACTCGGCGAGGATTATCCCTGCCTGGCGCCCCCCACGGTGGGGGGCCTCCGGGAGGCGATGGTGCGGTGCGCCCGGCGGGCCGTCGGTGTTGGAGCGTGGTACTCGAGGCTCCGCAGGCTCTCGGAGGGGAGCCTGGAGAGGCTCCGGGGGGCGGTCGAGGCCCTCCAGCGGCGCTAGAACACCAGGGGCGTGTAGCCCTTGCCTGCCAGCTCCGCTATCATCTCGCCGACCGGGCCGAGTGTGAGGCCCCTACCCCTGAGCTCCTCGAGGACCCCGGCGGCCTGGGCGTAGCGCTCGCAGAGCACGGGCTCCACGCCGAGCCCCCTCAGCCTCTCCAGGGCCTCGAGGTAGTCCGGGTCGCCCCGCGCCACGTGCTCCTCCACGGGGCCGAAGAGTACGACCCTAACCTCCTCGGCCCACCCCCTCTCGATGGCTGCTATCGCCCAGCGGAGGCCGAGGAGGGACTTCCCCTTCTCGCCAGTGGAAGCTACTAGGAGGAACCTCGCCACGATACTCGCCTCCACACGCTACCCCAGGGCGCGCTAGGATTAAACCTGCGGCACATACGGGGCCAGCCCCAGCCTGGGGGTGGGACGGCCTGCGCGGGCAGGCGGAGAGGCCCGGGGCCGGGGGCCTCGGCGGGGTTGCGGTGCTCTCGCTGCTGGCGCTCGTGGGCACCCTGGGGTATAGGAGCACCGTACCCGTGGCCAGCTTCTACGCTAGGAGCGCGCTGGGGGCGAGCGCCCTGGCAGTCGGAGGCCTGACCAGCGCGTTCTACCTCCTCCGGGCGGGGGCGTCCGTCGCCTCGGGCTTCGCCTCCGCCACTGCCTCCAGGGCGTCGAGGCTCGCGGCGGCCGCGTTCGCCGGCCACGTGGCCGTGGTTGCCTACCTCGCCTCGGGGCCTGGCTACCTGGGCCTCCTCGCGGTGAGGGGCCTCCAGGGATTCATGAACGGGCTCGCCTGGACGGCCGCCCAGGTAATGCTGGCGTCGAGCGTGCCGCCCGGGTACAGGGGGCGGGCCTTCGCGGTCTACGGCATCGCCGGGAGCCTCGGGGCCCTGGCCGGCGACCTGCTCTACGCCTCCCTCGGGACCCGCTGCCTTGCAGTGTCCGCGGCGGCGTTCGCATCAGCCTCCGCCATCTCGCTAGCGCTGCCTAGGCTCGCGCCCCGGGGGCCCGGGGCTGGCGGGGCCCCGGTGGCTGGCGGCGCGGGCGCCCGGGCGGTCCGTGGGGGTAGGTGCGTGCTCGCAGCGCTCCTCCTGGCGGTCTCCTCGGTGGCCTACGCCTCCGTCATGGGGGTCGGGGACATCGCCTACGTCTACTACCGGGAGATACTCGGCATCACACGCGCCGAGACCGCCACCCTAAGGGGCGCGGCGGGCTTCGCCGGCACTCTCGCCGGCTACCTGCTGGGCTGGCTGGCCGACCGGGGCGCCCCCGCGGCCGCCCTCGGCCTCGCCTACCTCGCAGCCTACGCCGGCATACTCTCGGCGTCGGTCAGGAGCAGGGCGCTCGCGGCGCTTGGGATAGCGCTCATAACGGCCGCTGGCCGCGCGGCCCTCCCCACAGCCAGGAAGCTCGCCAGCGAGCAGCCCAGGGGCCACGTTTACCTGGGCCTCCTCGGGGCCGCCACCAACCTGGCCAGCGCCGCCGGCGGGGTCGCCTACGGGCTCTCCTACACCGCCCTAGACGCCCGCCAGGCCAGGCTCGGCCCCCTAAGCCTCGCCCTCGCACCCCTAGCCGCTAGCCTCTGGGCCCTCCTCCTGGTACCCCCAGCCCTGGCGGTCTGCCTCAGGGGGCGCGCAGCCCGCGTAGCCCGGAAAAACCCGCGGCCCGGAGGGTAGCGTTGGGGGTCAGGGGGGACGGCGAGGCCCCCGCAGTCGGGGGACCGTGAGCCGCCCCACGGTTTGCCGGGCCACAGCTGGCCCTCCACTCTGGCTAGATCGCGTGCCTCCCCTCCCACCGGACGACCTCAACTATGGCCCTAGCGTTGGCCTCCACTACCTCCGCCAGCGGCGCCGGCCGGCCGCCTGGCGCCCACGCAGGCCCCCGGGGCGGCGGGCCCTGGTAGAGGCTCGCCCCGCCCCTGTGGATGTCTACGCGCTCGCAGCCGGCCCTCGCCGCCCCGCCCCCGGCGGCCCGGGGGGCCACGCCGAGCTCCCTGGCGAGAGCCTCCTCCACCTCGCAGGCGTGGCCGAGCCGCAGGCCGGGCGGCCTCCAGTAGTCGAGCACCGCCACCCTGGCCCCGAGCCTGTGGGCCGCCTCGGAGGCCGCGGCCCTGGCGGGGTGCGAGTTGCCCCCGTGGCCGTTGAAGAGTATCACCGCCTGGAACCCCCAGGAGGCGAGGCCCTCGACCACCGACTCCACCAGGCCAGCGTACACCCCCAGGGGTAGGGTTACCGTGCCGGGGGCGCCCCTCCACTCTGGGCTGAAGCCGTAGCATATGGGGGGCGCCACCGCTATCCTGGCGCCGCCGCCCGCGGCTAGGAGCTCCTCGGCCCTCGCGGCGGAGAGCCACGCGAGCCGCTCGGCTATGATGCAGTCCAGGCCGACGGGTAGGTGGCAGTGCTGCTCGACGCTCCCCAGGGGCACGAGGGCCGCCATGCCCTCGACGCTGTCGAACGCCGTCAGAAGCCTGAGGTCGACGGGCACCACGCACCACCCGGCCCGGCCGGCGGCCTCCCGGGTAGAAGCCGGTTTAACCCCTAGCCGCCACCCCCCGCGGGGCTGGCTGGCGATGGACTGGAGGAGGGACGCCGGCGTCTTCGGCCTGATAGGCTCGATGGCGCTCGCGGGCTCCGCCGTCGGGGCCTACGCCGCCAGGGCCGGGATGGGGGGCGCCTTCATAGCCGGTCTCTCCCTCTTCATGGCAGCCGAGCTGGCCTCGCGCAGCGGCCTCAGGGCTGGTAGGGCGGGCGCCGCGGCGAGCATGGCGCTCCTCCTCGCGGCCAGCATAGCCTGGGCTAGGGCGCTCGACACGCAGCAGGCCGCCCTCGCCGGCGTGGCGCTCCTCCTCGCGGGCGCCGGGATACTCGCCAGGCCAGCCTCGTACCCCGGCGGGCTCCCCGGGGGCTTCACGGGCGCCGCGACCCTCGCCGGGGGCCTGGCGGCGCTGGCTGGCGGGGTCCTCCTGGTGGCCGGGGCTGGCTGGTGGGCTGCGAGCCTCTGGCCGCTGGGCTCCCTCGCCGCGGGTGCTGGCGAGTACGCCGTGTGGGCCCGGGTGCTGGGCTCGGGTTCTGGCTAAGGTTTTGAGGGGGCCGCCGGCCCCGCGTGGGGGGTGTCTCTGGTTGGCGGAGCGCGGTGCGAGGCGTGTCGTCAGGGTTGGGCTGGGGCCGAGGGAGGACTACGAGCTTGAGGCTGTCGAGGCCCTCGGCGAGGGTGCCGGGGAGCTCGTCCTGGAGGCGTACGGGGACGCGGTGTGCACGGCCGTCGAGGTGGCGCTGAGCCTCTCGGAGCGGTTCGGGCTCAGCATACCCCAGGTGAGGGTTGGGAAGAGGAGGAAGGGCTCCAAGAGGAGGGTGTGGATATGGATACTCCTCGCCAAACCCCGGGAGGGTGGCGGGGGTGGAGCTGCCGGATCACTTGAGG
>JALSQL010000083.1 GCA_026985435.1 Acidilobaceae archaeon | reverse complement strand
CACAAGCCTGTAGCGCTGGCCAGCCCCCTCGACCTCCTCCACCGTGAACCCCTCGGCCTCCAGCGCTTCCACCGCCAGCCTCCTCGGCAGCACCTCCTCGTCGGCCACCACCTCCAGCCTATCCCCAGGCCCGGCCTCGGCGACCGCCAGGAAGAAGCGGGTCGTGGGCTTCTCCCTGCACCCCGTGACACTCTCGAGGGTGAGATCCAGCCTCACGAGCCTCCCAGCCAACCCCCCGCCACCAGGGGGGCCACGGGGGCTGGAGGCCCTATCTCCCGGTATAGTCGGGTTTGATACTGTCAATCCCCAAACCCCCACCCCCGTGGGGGTGAAGACTTTAATAGTGGTGGGCTCCCAGTGGGACTTGGTGGCCGGCTTGTCGACCCTCACCTACCGCGAGGAGGTGGTAGCGGGGAGGTACCAGGTTAGGCTCGTCTACAGCGGCGGCCAGCTGCTGGGGGCCGTGGTGGAGATACCCGGGAGGGGCAGCTACTACATACCCCGCAGGGGCGACGTGCACGTGCCGAGGCTCCCCAAGAAGGTCAAGAGGTACCTGGCCCGCCTCGGCTTCCGCCTCCCCTCCTAGGGCCCACCCGGACCCCCCGGTACCTCACCCTCACAAACCCCACCCCCGCCTCCACGGCGGCGAGCTGGAGCGCGTAGTCGTCGGTAGCCACGGGGGCGCCACGCTCTATCGCCAGCGCCAGCACCTCCAGGTCCGTCCTGCTGAGCCTCCCCAGCACGCCAGCCCTGGCAGCAACCCTCCTAGCCTCCTCTAGGGAGGCCCCCCGGGGCTCCTCCACCGCCAGGCGCCCGTAGGCGATAGCCTCCTCCAGCAGCCTCCTCGACTCCCGGTCCCTCACCTCCCCCACAACGCTCGGGGGCGCCAGGTGCACGCCCGGCAGCCGGAGGGGCAGCCCAGCCATCACGGCGCCCGTATCTACAATCAGGCCCCTCCAGCCCCCTGAGGGGTCCCCGCCGGCCTCCACGGCGTTTCCTCGCCCCTCCCCGCTGCTGGCGCGTGGGACATTTTCAGCTGGCCGCGCGCAGCTAGCCAGCGGGGTGTTGGCTGGGTTGGTCTTGGAGGTTGCTGGTAGGTGGTTTGTGTTCGAGGCTCGGGGGCACGAGAACGTTAGGGCCACGCATAGGAGCACCTTCGAGGTCACCAGGGAGGGCCACCTGACGCCGAGGGGCGACTGTATCGTGGGTGTGTCTAGCGAGGTGGGGGCTGCCGGGCTGCCGGAGTGGCTGAGGGAGGGCCTGCGGAGGGGGTGGCCTGTTGTCGTGGTGCTCGAGGCGGGGGGCCACGTTGACGCCGTCGCTGGCTGGGGTGATCCGAGGATGACGCTGGAGGACCCGGTTAGGATGGTGTTCCGCAGGAGCACCTACGTGGGCCCGGAGACTGTGATGGTTAGGGCCTCGAAGGCTGCGGCGCACCTTAGCCGGGGGCTGGTGGGGGCCCTCCGCCGGGGGGAGAGGCTCGTCGTGGCCATGACGGTGCTCGACCCTTCAGGGCTGGGCCTTGTGGGCCTCGATGTCGAGGGCGTAGACGCTTAGCCGGGGGCTGTACTCTATCACGCTCCTCCACCCCCCCAGCGCGGCGCCGCAGCCAGCCGAGACCAGGGCCGCCCGGGCCTTCGACCACGCGGTCCTCCAGTCCTCCTCGAGTATGTAGAGGTGGAGCCACCCGCCCTGGGGCGCTAGTAGCCTGCAGGCTGCCTGCAGGTAGTCGAGGCTGGCGGTGGGGTGGTTCATGACTAGCCTGTCGAACCTGGCCTGGAGGAGCTCGGGTAGCATTGCGGCGTCGGCGTTGACCACCACAACCCTCCCCCGGAGGCGGCGCCTGTTCCTCCAGGCGTTCAGGGCCGCGAGCCTAGTGGCGTGCGGGTTTATGTCTACCGAGACCGCCGTCAGGTTGTGGAGGCTCGCGGCGTGTATGGCGAAGGCTCCGAAGCCGGAGAACATGTCTAGGAGCCACTCCCCCTCCCCGGCCAGCTCGGCGACCCTCCTGTGCTCCCCGGCCAGGCTAGGGTTAACGTAGACCCTCTCAACGTCCACGACGAACTCCAGCCCGTACTCCCTGTAGACCGTCTCCCCCACCCGCTCCCCCGCCAGGAGCTCAAGCCTGGCAACCCTGAACTCGCCCCGGGTGCCCCTCTTGAGGTACACGCCCCGCACGCGGGGGTGCCTCCTTAGTATCTTCCTGGCAGCCTCCACCAGGACCTCCCGGGGCACCCCCGGCCTCTCGTTCAGTATAGCCGCCTCCCCCACTATGTAGTAGCTGGAAACCCCGGGCACCTCCTCCCCCAGCCTCCCCGGCCTCCGGGCCTCCCGGAACTCGCCCCAACACCCCTCCGCCGCCACCCCATGCCCGGCGAGGAGCCTCAGTGCCTCCGCCAGGTCGGAGACCGGGAAGAGCACCCGGCCGCCCCGCCTCCCAGCCCTGAGCCCCCCCACCAGCAGGCCGGCGCCCGCGAGGAGCCTCCTAGCCCTCTCCGCCTCCCGGGGCTCCACGGCCACGCAGG
>JALSQL010000082.1 GCA_026985435.1 Acidilobaceae archaeon | reverse complement strand
AGGACCCCGTAGACGCGTATCGTCGTGATGCCCCTCAGCCTCTTGAGGGCGTCGAGGCTCCCATAGTACTCCCTCCCGTCGACCACCAAGTAAGCACCAGCCAACCTCCCCTTGGAAAAGATCAGCCTAAACGAGCCGTTCTCGGCCTTGCCAGACACGTAGACCATTGGGTAGTCCGTGAGAGCGCCCGTGTCGGCCAGAGCCTCCTCCGCTATGGTCGACAAGACCCCCTCGGCGGCGCTGGCCAGCCTAGTGTCTAGCAGCACACTCCGCGCCAGCAGGCTGGAGGTCCACGAGAGGTCTGCGAGAGCCCGTGATAGATCCCCCCGGCTGGCGGCAGCCTCGGCTGCCCTGGCGAGCCTGGCGGCCTCCCGGAGAGCTACCTTGGCCAGGGCCCTGGCGGCCTTGCGTAGGGCTCCTGCGACGAGGAAGCCGCGGGGCCCCCTGTAGTCAGCCTTCACCTCGAGGCCCCCGATCCCGGAGGTGAATAGCATGCGAGCCCTACTCTTCTCCCCCGCCAGCTCGATGATCACCGCCCGTTGGTCGGAGGCCTCGCGGACCTCGACGGTGTACCAGTCCCTGAATACTGGCAGGCCGAACCTCCTATACTCCACCCTAACCCTCCCGGGCTCCACCGCTGTGACTCCCGGGAGGTTCGATACTATGAAGCCCGGGTCCCGGAGCACCTCGAGAGCCCTCGCGGCGTCTGGCACCCACACCACCCCTAGCCTATTATTCGAGAGTAGGGGCTAGGCATGGGTTATTAAGGGTTGTTATTAAGGGTTTAGCTTCAAATTCCTAACTGTCAATATCGATGAACTATGCCAATCTACCCGTATGTGCTAGTTACTACCAGAAACTATACATTAGGGGCTATATATCGCTTCCGTGGCCGCTGGCCCCTAATATTACCCTAGGACCTTCACGGCTACGACGACCACGGTTCCAGAGCTGGTTGAGACGGTCACCTGCTCGGGGGGCGTTAGGAGGCCGTCGATGTGGTACGTCCTGGTGGTGCCCGGCTGGATGGTCTCGTTTACCTCTAGGGTGTGGGAGTCGGCGTGGATCTCGTATACGACAACAGGCTCGGAGCCGGTGTTGGTAACGTTTACCACGAGCACGTAGGGGGGCAGGCCGCCGGGCGTCTGGGGCTCAACGGCGGCCGTCACGTTGATGGGCGCCGCGGGGCTCCCGCCGCCCCCGCCGCCGGGGGCTATGGGCGACACTGGGAGCAGGCCGCCCTGGCTGAGCAGCGAGGCGGCGGCCTGCAGCACCTCTAGTATGGAGGCGCTGTTGTTGCAGGCGTAGAGGTACAGCTCCAGCAGCCCCCGGGTGGCGGGGTCGAGCTGGGGCAGCTGCACCTGGGTGGCGGTGAGGTTGAATGGCAGCGTGACGGTCTTCCAGGTGAACCTGCCGAAGACCTTGAGGTCCACCATGGCGTAGCCCTCGACCCTCACGGTGGCGTTGCCCCCGCTGGCCAGCGCCTGGGCCAGCCCGCAGCTGGCCCGGGAGAGGTCCACCTCCAGCCTCACCACGTGCTCGCTCCACCCGCTGGGCAGGTGGAGGTATGGCATGAAGCCGTCCCCGGCGTAGTACCCGTTAATGTAGACCCTGTAGTAGACCAGCTTCGCCATAACGTCGCCGTCCGGGTTGTATATCCTCAGGGGCACCTCGACCCCGACAACCCTCGGGCTCCTCAGGCCGACCCTCGGTGTGTCGGCCAGCTCGGCCCTCCACTCGCCGGAGCTCTCGTAGAGCCCCACAAGGTAAACCACGAGCCCGGCGAGGAGGATGGCGTAGAACGCCAGCCGGGCCAGGCCCAGGAGCCTCCGCCTCCTCTCGGCGGCCTCGAGCCTCGCAACCCTCTCCTCCAGGCTGGCCAACGCGCCCCTCCCGCGGGCCACAGCCGCCCCCTGGGGGATAAACGCGCCCAGCAGGCCGCTAGCGCACCCTAACCCAGTACCTCGAAGCGTCCCTCAGCACGGCGCTCCCCCGGAGCCTCTCCGCCAGCTCCTCGGGGGTGAGGGGCACCGCCTCGACGTGGGGCGCTATGCCCTCCTCCCACTGGACCCTCTCCACGAGGTCGAGCCTCTCGAGGTAGCGTAGCCCCCTGAAGCCGGGCGACACTATGACGAGGTCCACGTCGCTGCTCACCAGCCAGTCCCCCCTCACCCGGGAGCCGAAGAGGTAGGCCGCCTCCACCCTGACGCCGCGCCTCTCCAGCGCCTCGACGAGCCTCTCGGCAGCCCTTAGGGCGTCAGCCAGCCCCCTCGACCCTCCTCCTTGCCTCCTCGTAGACACGCCTGGCCACCTCGACGGCCCTCTCGGCCTCCAGCCTGTCGACAGACTCGCTGGGCAGGCCGTTGGCCGCGTCGGGGTAGCGCGTTACGGTGTAGTACTTGTTGAGGATGTAGATCTGCTCCTCCAGGTCCCTGGGCAGCCTGAAGCCCGCCTCCCTGAGGAGCCTGTAGAGCTCCGTGACCGTGTGGATCTTGGGGGGCTCCTCCCTCCTCACAACGAAGAAGAGGGCCTTCAGGGCCTTCCCGGCAGCCTGCTGGGCGAAGAAGGCCGCCCGGAACCACCTGCCCCTCCCCAGGGCGTCGACAGCATCCTCCAGGTCCTCGCCAGCAGCTCCGAGCCATAGCAGCGCCTCTCTCCTAGCCAACCCCCAGAGCCCCGCCCGAGGCCCCCAGGGCCGCTGGCCCCTAATACCCTTCCAGCAGCCAGGCGGCCCACAGCGGGGGGCCAGGCTGTTGCCGCTGGGCAGGCTAGAGGCGCCCCTAGAGTGGGGGGAGGCCTGGGCGGCTAGGATCAGGGGAGGCATGCTCGGCCTTGCAGTGGGCGACGCCCTGGGGCTCCCCTGGGAGCTGAAGAGCGGCGAGGAGGTTCGCCGGGGCTTCCGGGGGGAGATGGTAGGCGGGGGCACCTGGGGCGTGCCAGCTGGCACGTGGAGCGACGACACCTCCCAGACCCTAGCGCTCGTGGACACCCTCGCCTCGGATGGCGCCGACCCGGAGGCGTTCGTGGGGAGGCTCCTCCTCTGGCTGAGGGAGGGCAGGTACACCCCCGACGGAGTGGCGTTCAACGTGGGCCCCACGACCCTCAGGGTCCTCGAGGCGATAGCGGGGGGCGCCAGCCTGGAGGGCGCTGCGGCCATGAGGCCCTCCTGCGGCAGCCTGATGCGCTGCTTCCCCGTGGCGGCCTACACGCTCTGCAGCCCCCTGGGGGAGGCCGTGGGGGTGGCGCACAGGATGTCGGCGGCGACCCACGCCCACCCCCTGGCGATGATGGCGTGCGGCCTGTACACCGTGGTCATACGGGGGGTGTTCGCCGGCCTCACCCTCGGGGAGTCCGTGGCCGCCGCGGGGGAGGCCCTCCACAGGCTCTACAGCGGCGGGCGCTGGGGGAGGTACGCGCGGCGGTTCCGCTACCTCGAGGACCCGGCGGCGCTCGCCGCCGAGAGGCCCCGGAGGGCGGTGTGCGAGGCGAGCAAGATGCTGAGGGCAGCCCTGTGGAGCGTCCTCTCGACCCGGAGCCTCCGCGAGGCCCTCGTGGAGGCGGTGAGGCTGGGGGGTGACACCGACACGGTAGCCGCCATAGCCGGCAGCGTGGCCGGGGCCTACTACGGGCCAGACTCTATACCGCCGGGGTGGCTCTCGGTCCTGCGGGCGCGGGCCCTCGTGGAGGACGCCGCCGCCAGGCTGGCCTCCACGGTTAGGGGCCGCTGCCCGGGGGTCGGGGTTGGGGCTGGTATTCGGCCCGGTCTACAGTAGGAGGCTCGGCGTGAGCCTCGGGGTGAACAATCTCCCCTACAAGGTGTGCACGTACTCGTGCGTCTACTGCCAGCTCGGCCGCACGATCAGGTTGACCGTGGAGAGGCGCCGGTACAGCGACCCGCGGAGGGTGCTGGAGGAGGTGGGGGAGGCCCTCGAGGGGAGGGGGCCGGTTGACTACGTGACATTCGTCCCCGACGGGGAGCCCACGCTGGACCTCTCCCTGGGGGAGGCGGTCAGGCTGCTGGAGGCCGAGCTGGGCGTCAGGGTGGCGGTGCTCACGAACGGGAGCCTCCTCTGGCTGCCCGAGGTCAGGAGGGGGCTTCTGGAGGCGAGCCTTGTCTCGGTGAAGGTTGACGCCGGCAGCGAGGCGGTGTGGCGCAGGGTCGACAGGCCCCACCCCAGCCTCTCCTGGGGGAGGGTGAGGCGGGGCATCCTGGAGTTCTCGAGGGAGTACGGGGGCACCCTGATAAGCGAGACCATGCTGGTCAGCGGCCTGAACGACGGCGACGGGGAGATAGCGGAGACCGCGGCGCTAGCCGCCGAGGCGGGGCCCAGGGTGGCCTACGTCGCCATACCCCACAGGCCCCCCGCGGAGGCGTGGGTGAGGCCCCCGCCATGGGAGAGGGTGGAGGCCGCCCTCGAGGCGATGCGCAGGCTAGGCCTGGACGCCAGGCCCCTCCACACCCCCGAGCCTCCCCCGCCGCCCCCGCCGGGCGTGGACCCCGTGGAGTGGGTCCGCGACACAGTGAGGGTGCACCCGCTGCCCCTCGACTACGTGGAGCGCCTCCTCGCCGGGAGGGGCAGGAGCCTCGACGAGGCCCTGGGCGGCGGGGTGGTGGTGGTAGAGTATTGGGGTAGGAGGTTCCTAGCCTACAGGCCCCGCCCCCGCGGGGTGGGCGGTTAAACCGGCCCGCCGCCCCCAGCCAGGCGGGGGCGCCACCCCCGTGGACGCGGCCCGCATCGTGGAGGGCGTCGCTAGCGCCCTAGGGTTCGACCCGGCCCCCCTCCTCGCCCGCCTCGAGGGCGGGGGGTGGGAGGCCCTCGAGAGGCTGGAGGCCGAGGTGGCCTCGTGGGCCGCCCTCGAGCCGGGGCTCTCCAGGCTCGCCGCCGCCCTCGAGCTCGCGGCGATCTACGAGGAGGCCACGGGCAGCTGGAGGCGCTCCCTCGCCGCTGGGGGCTTCGAGGCCCGCCTCTCCTGGCAGGCCCTCAGGCTGCTCAGGGTTCGCTACCTCCTCCGCGGGCCGGGTGGCAGGCTGGCGGAGACCCCCGAGGGTATGCTCTGGAGGGTCGCGAGCTTCGTGGCGGAGGCGGAGCACGCGTGGGGGCGCTTCGAGCGCGCCAGGAGGCTCTTCCACGGGCTCATGGCGAGCCTGAGGTTCCTGCCCAACAGCCCCACCCTGATGAACGCCGCCACGAGGTACCCCCAGCTCGCGGCATGCTTCGTGGTGCCACTCTCGGATGACATGGACTCTATAATGGAGGCACTGAGGGTGTCGGCCTGGATATTCAAGAGCGGCGCGGGGGCTGGCTACGACTTCTCGCCACTCAGGCCCCGGGGGGCCCCTATAGGCGGCACCGGGGGGAGGAGCAGCGGGCCCGTCAGCTTCATGCGGCTCTTCGACGCCCTGGCCGACGTTGTGAGGGAGGGAGGGAAGAGGAGGGCGGCCATGATGGGCATACTCCACGACTGGCACCCGGACGTGCTGGAGTTCGCCCGGTCTAAGTGCGGGGGAGGCCTCGAGAACTTCAATATAAGCGTCGCGGTCCACGACTCCCTGATGGAGGCCCTAGAGTCGGGGGGCGGCTGGAGGCTCTACAGCCCCTCCACCTGCCCCGAGGCGGTGGCCAGCCTCAGCGGGGAGCTCGAGGCGCTACCCTGCGAGCCCGCCGGGGAGGCCAGCCCGGGGGACATCCTGGGGGCCGTGGCGGAGTGCGCCTGGCGCACCGGGGACCCGGGCGTGGTGTTCGTGGACACGATCAACAGGCACAACCCAACGCCGGCCCTCGGCAGGATACACGCCACCAACCCCTGCGGCGAGACCCCCCTGCTGGACTGGGAGGCGTGCAACCTTGGCAGCCTGAACCTGGCGGCCTACGTGGACGAGGCCAGCCGCTCGATCAGGTGGGGGGAGCTGGCCTCCGACGTCGAGGCCGCCGTGAGGTTCCTGGACGACGTCATAGAGGTCTCCTGGTACCCCGACAAGAGGATAGCCGAGGCCGTGAGGAGGACTCGGAAGGTCGGCCTCGGAGTCATGGGGTGGGCGGACGCCCTGGCCGCCCTAGGGGTCCCATACGATAGCCACGACGCACTCTACCTCGCCGACAAGCTGGCCGAGTTCATAGCCTACCACGCCAGGAGGGCGAGCAACACCCTAGCAGCCGAGCGGGGCCCCTACCCCGCGTTCCCGAGGAGCATCCACAGGCAGGGCCGCCTCAACTTCGAGCCCCAGAGGCCCGCCAGCCTGGTCTACGACGGGTCGAGGGTCTCCAGGGAGGCGAGGGCGCTGGTCGACGATAGGCCCCCGCTCGACTGGGGCGAGCTCCGCGCCGAGACGAGGAGGGGGACGAGGAACGCTACCGTCACCACGATAGCGCCCACGGGGAGCATAAGCGTGATAGCCGGAGCCAGCTCCGGGATAGAGCCCTACTTCGCCCTAGTCTACCTCCGCCGCTCCACGGCGGGCTCCTGGCTAGAGGTGAACAGGCGCCTCCAGAGGTGGCTCGGGGAGCACGGGATGCTGAGCGAGGACACGCTGCTCGAGATAGCTAGGAGGGGCGGGGGCATAAGGTGGGCCCCTTGGGCACCCCGCGAGCTTAGGGACTCCCTGCCCACGGCGCTCGAGATAGGCTGGGAGTGGCACGTGCGCATGCAGGCCGCCTGGCAGAGGTGGGTCGACAACGCCGTCAGCAAGACCGTCAACATGCCCTCCACCGCCACGCCCCGGGACGTCCTGGGGGCCCTCAGGCTCGCCTGGAGGCTCGGCTGCAAGGGCATAACCGTCTACAGGGACAAGAGCAGGGAGGGCCAAGTCCTAACCTCCAGCGCCGAGGAGGTGAGGGAGGCCCTCAGGAGGCCCCCAGAGCCCCTCGCCGGGAAGGACAAGAGGATCTACAGCTGGCTACGCATAGGCAGGCACCACATCATGCTCGTCCACGAGGACTACAGCGGGGGGTGCCCCACCTGCGACATCTAACCCCCCAGGGGCGGGGGCCGCATCTCCACACCGGCTATACCATGCGGTGTAGCCGGCGGGAGGCGGGCTAGACTAGAACGCCGTGGTCGGATGCTAGAATCTCCTTAAAAACTGGGCCGGGCGGGCTTCCCACAGGCCCCCAGTTGGGAGCCGGAGCCAGAGAGGGGTCGGCTATGGCGGGTGGCGGCGGTAACCCCGTGGCCGAGGTGTACAGCGGGTCGGCATGGGTCACTGTCTGCGGCGCTGGCTATGTGGGGCTCAGCCTCGCCGCTGCGTACCTCCGACGGGGGCTCAGGGTGGTGCTCGTCGACATAGATAGATCGAAGCTTGAGGCGATACGGGCTGGTAGCTTCAGCTTCGTCGAGGATGACGTGGCGAACGCTATCAGGGACGGCCTGAGTGGGGGGAGGCTCGACCTCACCCCCGACTGCGGCGGGGCTGTTGCGAGGTCTAGGGTGGTCGTGGTCACTGTGCCCGTCTACCTGGACTGGGACGAGAAGCGGGTGGTCTACGACGCCTTCCGCGGCGCGCTGCAGTCCATAGGCGGGAGCCTCAAGAGGGGGGACCTCGTCATCATCGAGTCGAGCGTCCCGCCCGGGACGACCGAGGAGCTGGCGAGGCCCACCCTCGAGGGGGCCAGCGGTCTGAGGGCCGAGGAGGACTTCTACCTCGCCTACAGCCCCGAGAGGATCTACGTTGGCAGGGCAGTCAGGGACATAGAGGAGAACTACCCAAAGGTGGTGGCCGGGATCGGCCCTAAGAGCGCCAGGCTGGCGGAGGAGTTCTACAAGCCGATAGCCAGGAAGGGGGTGATCGTGCTGTCCAGGCCCCGCGATGCGGAGTTCGAGAAGCTTGCTGAGGGCGTGTACCGGGACGTCAACATAGCCCTCGCCAACGAGCTGGCGCTGGCCGCCGCGAGGCTCGGGGTGGACTTCCACAAGGCCAGAGAGGCCGCCAACACGGCGAAGCCACACATAAACATCCACCTCCCCGGGCCCGGCGTGGGGGGAGCCTGCATACCAATCTACCCCTACTTCCTGGCTTCGAGGCTCCTCGAGCGGGGCTTCGTCCCGGAGATCATACTGAGGGCCCGCGATAGGAACGAGAGGATGCCATACGAGGTCGTGAGGCTCGTTGAGGGGCTGGCGAGGCAGAACGGGGTAGACCCCGCCACGGCGAAGGTCGCCCTCCTGGGTGTCGCCTTCAGGGGTGAGATAGACGACACCAGGCTCTCGCCGTCCATAGACGTGGCGGCGCTCCTGAGGGCGCGGGGCTACCAGAACCTGGTCGCCCACGACCCCTACGTGAAGAGGGAGCCCGCCCTCGAGAGGCTAGGCGTCAGCCTAACCCAGGACCTCGGGGAGGCCCTCCGGGGCGCCGACATAGTGCTGGTCCTAACCCGCCACAGGATGTACCGGGGCCTCGCCCTCTCGGAGGTCCTGAGGCTTACGGGGAGGGAGAGCATAGTGGTCGACTCGATAGCGTACCTGGACATCGACGTGGACTACCCCCCCTCGAAGCTGGCGGTGCTGGGCAGGCCGCCCGGCAGCCGGTAGCAGCCCGCCTCTAGCAGCCGCACAGCCCGGCGATCTCCGCGGCCAGCCTCTCAGCCCCGTTCGGGTAGCGCGGCGGCCTCCTGCGCTCGGCCTCCCTCAGGGCCTCGGCCAGCTCCTCGGGGGTCGGGGGCCCCGGGAGTAGCACCGCGTTCAGCTTGCCCGCGAGTACCTCGGCGTCCCTGTAGCCGGCTGCCGTCCTCCACGCCGGGTTGTACACTATGACAAGCGGCTTGCCGTACGTCAGGGCCGCCTCGACGGCGGTGTTGCCATAGTGTGTCACAACCACGCGCGCGCCGGCGAGCCACCGGTCGAAGTCGGGGTCGAACCTGAACACCACCCACCCCGGGTGCCTCTCCCTGTACACCCTGGGGTCCACCCTGCCCGTGTGGAGGACCACCCTCCCCGGGTCCAGCCTCGACACCGCCTCGAAGAGCTCGGGGTAGCCGTAGCTGCCGCCCGTGACGAGGATGTAGCCCTCATCCCGCGGCTCGCGGGAGGGCCTAGGGTATATGGGCCCGTAGACCCTCCCACCCGGGTGTATGCGGAGCTGCTCCTCCCAGTGGAGCACCGTCACATGGCTGACCGGGCGCAGCGCCCGCGCCGCGAGGCTCGGCCTGGTGAACCTAACGACAGCCTCGACGTTGTAGAGCCTCGCCCCGCGCAGCCTAGCGGCGAGGCCCGAGGGGACGCTGATAGACGCGCCCATGCTCACGAAGGCGCAGACGCCGCGGGGGACGCTCCTCCAAGCGTCGAGGAGCCCCCCGGGGAGCCGCAGGAGGCCCCGGAGCAGGCTCTCGTTGACAGCCCTAACCCTCCTGACCTCGACCACCCGCCCGAAGCCCTCGAGCTTCCTGCGGCTCCAAGCGTCCCCCCGAGCCACCACGAAGTAGAGCATGTCGCCGTCGACGAGCCCCGCCAGCGCCTGGGCGAGCGCGTACGCCCTCCCCGTGTGCCCGCCCCCCGCCGCCGTTACAACGATGGCGCCCCGGCAGCCCAACGCACCTACCCCCCGCCAGCCCCCCGGGCGTCCCCCAGCGTTAATCCCCCAGGCCCAGGGTTTAGGCGCTGGCCCCCCCAGCGGCGCCTACCCCCAGGGGTGGCAGCCGCTGCAGGCGGGCCCCGGGGGGCCCCGCCCGCGCCACCTAGGCGTGGGCGATACCGCTAGCTATGGCTGGAGGCTTGGCCGCAGAGGCCGGGCCTCTCCCCGGAGACCTCCCGGTAGAGGCTCTCCACGCCGGGCACGGCGGCTATGACGTAGCTGCCGTCGGGCAGCCTGGCCACGAGGGCCTTGGGAGCCCTCTTCTCGTAGACTATAACGTAGGCCCTGGCGCCGCTCTTGGTCTTGTAGTAGCCCATGTGCACCCCAGCCGTGGGGTCGCTCAGGCCGTTGGTGCGTACGCTCAGCATGGAGAGGGCCCTCTGGGTGTCGGTGAGGTTTAGCGTGGCGTTGCAGAGGTTGAAGCTCACGGTGGCGGTCCCGTAGAACCTCACGGTGACGTTGGCCCCGTCCACCCAGACCCCATAGTCGAGGCCGGGCCTCGCGCTGTAGTACGCCGCCGCGGGCACCACGACGGCGTAGACCGCTATGATGGCCGCCGCCAGGAGGTAGGCGGCCCTCCTCGTCTCGGGCATGCCGGGTATCCGCAGGCCCCGCCTCGAGGCGAGAGCGAGCGCCGCCGCCCCCGCGGCGGTGGAGGCGCCTATGGCTAGCACGAGGGGGCTGGCTAGGACGGCCCGGAAGAGCTCGGAGCCCGCTATGGTGGCCGAGTGCACCCCTCCGGCACCACGTATACTCCGG
>JALSQL010000081.1 GCA_026985435.1 Acidilobaceae archaeon | reverse complement strand
CCCTGCCACCACTACGAGCCCCGCTACCACCACGAGCCCGGCCACCACAACAAGCCCTGCCACCACTACGAGCCCGGCCGGGACCAGCCCCGCTGGCACTAGCCCCGCCGCGACTGGAACTGTGACAACCACCGCTGGTGGTAGGAACACGGCGGCCATTGCCGCAGCTATCATAGTGATAATCATAATAATTGCCGCCGCCGCTTACATGCTGAGGAAGTAGCGGGGCGCCCATTCCCGGCCCCGACTCCCACCCCTTTTATAATGTTATGCATTTTTGATTTTACTTTGTGAGTGGTTCTGGTGGGGGCGGCGCTTCTCCTCCCAGGACGTTCCGCTACCTTAAATACCAGCCGGTTCTTGGTACAGGAGGGAGCTGGCCCGGGTGGGGAGCCTGGATGCCACTACTTGAAATAGAGAACCTGAGGACGTACTTCTACACGCTCAGGGGTGTAGTCAAGGCGGTAGACGGTGTAAGCCTCACGCTAGACAGAGGCGAGAGCCTGGGCATCGTGGGCGAGAGCGGCTCCGGGAAAAGCACCCTAGCCTGGAGCATACTTAAGCTAGTGCCGCCTCCGGGCCGCATAGTCGACGGCTCAATAAAGGTAGACGGGATGGACGTCACCAAGATGAGCGAGGGAGAGGTTCGGAGGAACATACGCTGGAAGAAGGTTAGCATGGTCTTCCAGGGCGCGATGAACGCGTTCAACCCGGTATACAAGGTTGGGGACCAGATAATAGAGCCCATGCTCCTCCACACGGACATGACTAGGGAGGACGCCTGGGCTAGGGCCGAGGAGCTGGTGCAGCAGGTGGGCCTCCCCCCGGAGATCCTGGAGCGGTACCCCCACGAGCTTAGCGGGGGCCAGAAGCAGAGGCTAGTGATAGCTATGGCTATAGCGCTGGAGCCAGACATACTGATAGCCGACGAGCCCACCACGGCGCTCGACGTGGTGATCCAGGCCCAGATACTGAACCTGCTTAAGAGGCTGTACCGGGAGAAGAACCTGAGCGTGATACTGATAACCCACGACCTCGGCGTGGTGGCGGAGCTCGCGGAGAAGGTGGCGGTCATGTACGCTGGGAAGATAGTGGAGCTAGGCACGGCCGAGCAAGTCTACGAGAACCCGCTCCACCCCTACACGCAGGCGCTGCTCCGGGCGGTGCCGAGGCTCCGCGGGCCCAAGACGAGGCTCTACTACATACCCGGCAGCCCCCCAGACCTGAGGAACCCGCCGCGCGGCTGCAGGTTCAACCCCAGGTGCGAGAAGCGCTTCGAGCCCTGTGACAGGGAGGAGCCCCCGCTCGTGGAGGAGGAGAAGGGCCACTTCGTAGCGTGCTGGCTCTATGCGAGGAGGTGATGGCGGGTGGCCTCTGGCGATGGGGGCCTAGTCCTGGATGTTAGGGATCTCCACGTGTGGTTCCCCATACGGAGGGGGCTTATCGACACGCTCCTGGGCAGGCCGAAGCTCTACGTGAGGGCTGTTGACGGCGTCAGCTTCAACATCCGCGAGAGGGAGACGTTCTGCCTGGTAGGCGAGAGCGGCTGCGGTAAGACGACCACGGGCAAGGCCCTGCTACGGCTGGTCCCGATAACCAGGGGACAGGCGCTCTTCAAGCCGAGCAGGGAGGTGGCCGAGATCCTGGAGGCGCGGGGGGTAGAGCTGGGCGAGGACGGCATGGTCGACATATTCTCGCTGAAGGAGGGCGACTTCCACCCGGTCAGGCGTGACATACAGATGGTCTACCAGGACCCCTACGGCAGTCTGGACCCGAGGTTCAGGGTTAGGGATATCCTCGAGGAGCCACTGCTCGTCCACAAGATAGGGGAGACGAGGTCGGAGAGGCTAGAGCTGGTCTCCAGGGCGCTCGAGATGGTCAAGCTAACCCCGGTCTCCGAGTTCATAGACCGCTACCCCCACCAGCTCAGCGGGGGGCAGAGGCAGAGGGTCGCGATAGCCAGGGCGATAATCATGAACCCGAGGCTGGTGGTGGCCGACGAGCCGGTCTCGATGCTCGACGTCTCGATAAGGGCGGAGATACTTGAAGTGTTCAACCTGCTCAAGGAGAGGCTCGGGCTCTCCTTCATATTCATAACCCACGACCTCTCAACGGCCAGGTACGTCTGCGACAGGATAGCCGTGATGTACCTGGGCAAGATAGTGGAGCTCGGCCCCTCCGACGAGGTCATACAAAACCCGCAGCACCCCTACACTGAGGCCCTAATAGCGGCGGTCCCAGAGCCCGACCCCAAGAACAGGCACGGCTACCGCGAGATAAAGATAAAGGGGGAGGTCCCCAGCGCCGTCGCGATCCCCGGCGGCTGCAGGTTCCACCCCAGGTGCATAGTGCTAGATCAGGCTAGGGAGAGGGGCGAGGGCTGGGCCAAGCTCTGCACTGAGATGGAGCCGCCCCTCGTGGAGGTCCGCAAGGGCCACTACGCCGCCTGCTTCCGACACGAGGCGGCCAGGCCCAAGTTCGGGGGCAGCGGGGAGGGGGCTCAGCGCCCCTCCCAGCCCTAACTGGGTAGAAAGCGGGGGAAAGGAGGGGTTATCCCCAGTAGTGTCTGGG
>JALSQL010000080.1 GCA_026985435.1 Acidilobaceae archaeon | reverse complement strand
GGGCCGTGGTCGCCGCCGGGAGCGTCGTAACCAGGGACGTCCCCCCAGGCGCCGTTGTCGCCGGGGTGCCGGCGCGGCCCATCTCAACCCGGGAGGAGTACGAGCGGCGGAGGGCCGCCTGGGAGAGGGGCGGCTAGGCGCCCGAGAGCCTCCTCTTGGCCTCCCTGCTCTCCCTCCTAAGCCTCTCGAGGAGTGGCCTGGGTATGTAGGTCACCTCAACGGCCTCCCTGGCCCTCATAGCCCTGAACGCCCCCAGCGCCGCTGCGACGGTCAAGGCTAGCGAGACCGCCCCGCCAGCGGCGGCCCGGGTTAGGTGCACCGACTGGACCAGCCTCCCGGAGCCCCGAAGGGCCCTGGGGGTGTTGTAGCCGAAGATGTCGGCGCCGTAGAGCCTCACGCACTCGCGCCTCGGCTCGGGCGGGTGGTCGAGTATGACGCCCTGGTACCACTCCCGCCCCCTCCAACCCTTCTCCTTGCAGTAGTAGAGCCCGTAGTACTTGCCCTGGAAGCCGGCGAGGTTGACCGCGGCGGCGGCCGCGAGGCCCGCTAGGTACGCCGCGGCTATCACTATGACTACTATGGCGAGGGGCGTCAGGGAGGGCCTGGCGAGCTCGTCGGGCTCGACCCGGAACCCCCTGTGGACACCGCGCCAGAGGGCCTTCCTAAGCCTCTCAATGTCGCGCTCCCTCCCCCGGGCCAGGGGTAGGGTGAGGGCTGCCCCGGCCAGGAGGCCCGCGAGGTGGGCGTGGACGCCTATGTTGGGGGTGAACATCGGGAGGAGCAGCTGGTACCCCACCCAGAGGGCGAAGAGGTTGGAGGCCCTGGCGGGCATGCAGTAGTAGGCGTACCGGAACCCTATGCAGTAGCACATAGTGGAGCCAGGGTAGAGCATCAGGTAGGACCCCATCGCCCCGCTTATCGCCGCCGACGCCCCAACTGCGACTGGCGGGGCGTCGGGGCCCTTCAGGCCGAGGCTGATGGCGGACTCCACCAGGCCCCCAACGAGGCCCGAGGCTAGGTAGATGGCCAGGAACCTGGCCCTCCCCAGGGTTAGCTCGACGTTGTCGCCCAGTATGTAGAGGAACCACATGTTGCCCAGCAGGTGCAATAAACCAGCGTGGGTGAACATCGAGGCCACCGCCGCGCCCCAGCAGCCCAGGTTCGCCACGCAGGCCGTCGGCGAGGAGACCCGGAGCAGCAGGTCGAACCCCGACTCGCCGGGGGCTGGCATGCGCTGGCCTAGCAGCCCGAAGACCGCCAGCGACGGCAGGAACATCAGGGTGTTAACCGTTATCAGGAGCCAGGTGACCACAGGGGTTCCCGGGGGGCTGGTGTCTGAGGCCTCGCACCTCGCAGCCTCCCAGGGGGCCCTCCAGCCGGGCCTCGG
Organism: Acidilobaceae archaeon; assembly: GCA_026985435.1. Taxonomy (GTDB): domain Archaea; phylum Thermoproteota; class Thermoprotei_A; order Sulfolobales; family Acidilobaceae; genus Calypsonella. The sequence continues at coordinate 1,197 of JALSQL010000080.1, read as the reverse complement.
GGTCCTCGCGGCCAAGCCGTGCTGCACCTGGCCCATGTTAGAGAGTGCGGGGGCTGGTTATATCCTCTAGCCCGGCCGGCCCGCCGCCCTGGGGTGGCGGGGTGGCTAGGGCCTGCTTCACGCTCAGCGGGGGTAAGGACAGCAACTACGCCCTCTACCGGGGGGTGCGCGGGGGCCTCGAGCCGGCGTGCCTGCTCACCCTGAAGCCCCGGAGGCCCGACAGCTGGATGTTCCAGGTGCCAGCCGTCGAGCTGGCGAGGCTGCAGGCCCGCGCCATGGGACTGGAGGGGGTGCACCACGTCAGGAGCGTCTCGGGGGAGAGGGAGAGGGAGGTGGAGGAGCTCGCCAGCATCCTAGAGGAGATACACTCCACCCACCCCTTCGACGTGCTGGTCGTTGGAGGGCTGGCCAGCGAGTATCAGAGGAGGAGGTTCCAGCGTGTCGCCGAGGAGCTCGGCGCCAAGCTCTACGCGCCAGCCTGGGGGTGGGACCCCGCCGAGTACATGAGGGCCCTCGTCGGCGAGGGGTTCCGGTTCATACTGGTGAGCGCTACCACTATGGGGCTCGACTGCAGGCACGTCGGGCGGGTCGTCGACCGGGACCTCGTGGAGGACATTATACGGAGGGCCTCCAGGTACGGGTTCCACCCGGCCCTCGAGGGGGGTGAGGGCGAGACCCTCGTGCTCTGGCAGCCCCTCTACACCCGGGGCAGCCTGAGGGTGAGGGGCAGGCTTGCGAGGCTCGGGGAGTTCGAGTGCAGGCTCGAGATAGTGGAGGCCGCCCTGGCCGAGCCGGGCGACGGCGGGGTCGAGCTTCTAGAGCGGGAGCCCCGGCAGCCTGGCCAGGAGGGCGTCTAGGGTATAGCCGGCGAGGGCGAGCGATGTGAAGGCGAGGGCGAGCTGTGCAGCCCTAGGGTCGGCGTCTGGCGGCACCTCCCCGCCTGTGAGGCTCTTCACGGTCGAGGCCGCCCTGGGCAGGCTGACCAGGGCCAGGAGCGCCAGGGGCTTGCCGAGCAGGACCGCCAGGGCGGCCTGGGCGGCGTAGGCCGCCCACACGAGACCCGCTAGCAGCGCCTGAGCCCTCCTCCTGCCCAGGAGAGTTGCCAGCGTCGCCAGGCCAGCGCTCCTGTCGGTCTCGACGTCCCTAACATTGTTCGCGGTCAGAACTGAGACCACGAGGAGCGCGGGGGGCAGGGCG
>JALSQL010000079.1 GCA_026985435.1 Acidilobaceae archaeon | reverse complement strand
GAACCTCGAGCTCGCCGCCGCGGCAATCCCGCCGCCCAGTCCTGTTAGCCCCTTTGCTACCAGGACGTTCTTCTCGCCCGTCGCCCTATTGTAGCGGGGGCTGATGTAGGCTATGAGGTACCCCATCCTGGCCCAGAAGCCTATGACCTCGTGCCTGCTGAAGACGGAGAGGGCGAGGTCGGCCCCCAGGCCCCGGGCCCGCTCCTCGACGCACGAGAGGAGCCTCGAGCCGAGCCCCCTCCCCTGCAGCCTCGGGGCGACTGCTATCCTCACGACCCTGACAGCCCTAGCCCGGGAGGCGAGGGGCTCGTGTATCGAGAGCAGCTTCAGGCCGAGCCTTGCCGCCTCCTCGGCTCCAGGCTCCTCCAGGGCTATGTCGGCCGCCGCCACTGGCAGGCCCCGCTCGGGGTGGTCGAGGGCGTAGAGCTCCCTGTTAGCCGACTCCAGCACGGCTAGGATGTAGTCGGGCTCGAACCTGTAGTGGGCCTGCGCCAGCACCCCCAGCAGGGCCCGCGAGTACTCCGGGTCCCCCAGGAGGACCCTGCGGTCGACGCGCCTGCACCGGGCCCTGGAGGGGTCGGGGGCCTCCACATCGGGTGGCTCCGCGTCGAGGTGGAAGGCCCCCACCACCCAGGCCTCCAGCGGGTCGCCGGGCGGGTAGCGGATCGGCGTCGAGAGCTCCACCCTCGCCAGCGGCCTGGGCAGCTGGGACTCCAGCAGGTGCACCAGGGCCCTCCCACTGCCCTCGTAGCCGTGCACTGTGGACGCCGCTAGGAGGCGGCCGCTCCTCCAGGAGAGCCTCCTAACCCTCGCCACGCCCACGCCGGCGGCCTCGTCCACGACCAGGAGCGGCGCCGGCTCCGCGGAGTCAGGGGGCTGGTAGAACACGCTGAACCACGGCCCCCAAACCCTGACCACGAGGCCCCCCTCGCCCCTGACCCTCGCCACGCCCGATAGGCCGAGGGCCTCCAGCCCGGCGAGCAGGCCGCGGAAGAGGCTCGCGGCCCCAGCCGGGTGGGGGGCAACCACGTGCACCCTGCCAGCATGCCTCCACCTGACGGCTAGCGCCAGTATGAGGCCGAGGAGGAAGCTCTTCCCCCTACCCCTATCACCCAGCACCAGGAGGGTGCGGCCCCTGCCCCGGAGGAACCCGGCGGCCCGGGCTAGGGCGTCGAGCTGGTCCCCCGTGGCCGCTAGGGCGGCGAGTGCCCCCGGCACGCCGGGGGCTCTGGGGGGCGGCCTGGCCCTGCTGGGGGGCCGGCCCCCGGGCAGCCTCAGGGAGATGGTGTCGCCCGACTCCAGGTCGACCCAGGCGTGGCTCCCGCTGGCCCGGATGGACCGCTCCAGGTACTCCCTGTAGAGGCCTGTGCCCGCGGGGGGTGAGGGGCTCCAGGAGCCCCTGGGGCCGGCGGCCACTAGGAGGAGGCCTCCCCCCACGACGGTCTCGGCGGTGGCGGCTAGCACGTTCGGCCTGAGGAGCCCGGCGAGCGCAACAACAGCTACCCGCGCCTCGGAGCCGAGTATCTCCTGGTACCTGGCCGGCGAGACTAGCCTGCGGCACCTACCGGCGAGGGCGGCGCGGGCCTGCTTGTCGGCTACAGCGTGGCACTCCCCGGGCCTGGCGTCGAGTATGTCGAGGGCCTCCAGGGCGGCGCGGGCGTGGCTGGAGTGGTGCGCTACCGCCAGCCCCCTCCACCCGGTCTCCGCCAGCCTGGCGGCGAGCGCCCTGAGGGCGTCGGGGGCGCTGGGCTTACTCAATACGGACTGTCTCCCCCAGGTACCTCGCCTCCCTGGCGGCCCTCGAGCGGCGGGCCATCTTGATGGCGGCCTCCACCGCCCTGCGGGCGTACTCCTCGGCCCTCTCGAGGGCCTGCATCCTAGAGGCGCCGGGCCCTATGACGCCCAGGCTAACGGGCTTCCCGGACTCCACGCCCAGGTCCATCATCTTCCTCGCGGCCTGGTGCGCTACTACCTCGTCGTGCTTGGTCTCACCCTGAATGACCGCCCCGATCACAGCGACTGCGTCAACGTCGTCCCTGGCCACGAGCTGGGCCACAGCGTAGGGTGCGTCGTAGACCCCCGGGACCATGTAGACGTACCTAACCTCCGCCCCCAGGAACCGGGCGTGGCTCAGGGCCTTCTCGAGCATGATCCTTGTGACGTCGTAGTTGAACTCGCCAACCACCAGCGCCAGCCTGACAGGCTCGCCCGCCAAGGCTCCGCAGCCCTCCCCCCGGCCCGCGGGGGCGCCCCGTATATAACGCCGCCCCTACGTGCCAATGTAGAGCAGCTGGAGGCGCCTCCTCCTCGGCCCGTCGCCCTCCACGAGGAGTATCCTCTGCCAGGTGCCGAGGGCCAGGCGGCCCCCAGCCACGGGCACCACGCGGCTGTCCCCTATGAAGCTCGCGGCCAGGTGGGCGTGGGCGTTGTTGTCTACCCTGTTATGCCTCCAGGGCCCCCCGGGCCTGAAGTGCACCCTTATCGCCTCCACTATGTCCTCGAGGAGCCCGGGCTCGGCCTCGTTCACGGTTACGGCGGCCGTCGTGTGGGGCACCCTCACAACCAGCAGCCCGTCACCCGCCCCGACCCC
>JALSQL010000078.1 GCA_026985435.1 Acidilobaceae archaeon | reverse complement strand
CTACGCCGCGGCCTACATAGTGGCGGGTCTCCACGCTGGCAGGATCCAGGCGCTGGTAGAGGCATATGGCAGGATCCCGACGGGCTACCTCGTAACCCTGATAGCTGAGAGTGTAGTGCTAGCGGTGATACTCTCCATCATAGTTGCCGCCCTTATAGGCCTGCCAGTGCTGAGGCTGAGGGGCGCCTTCTTCGCCATAGCCACCATAGGCCTAAACTTCGTGTTGCTGAACATAGTGAAGGTAGCCCTGAAGGGCATAACTCAGTACGGAGAGGAGGTGGCGTTCCCCAACATGGGCCTCGGCACGCTGGACTTCTACTGGATCTACTTCGCCTTCTTCACCGCCACAGTGGTGGTAGCCTACATCGTGAGGGTGTCGAAGTTCGGCTTCGGACTCGCCGCGATAAGAGAGGACGAGGACGCAGCCGAGGTTATGGGCGTCAACACGCTCGCCTACAAGGTGACGGCCTTCTCCATAGCCGGCGCGCTGGCGAGCATATGGGGCGTCGCAGACGCGTTCAGGACGTCGTACTCGGCCGACGTATACTTCAACCTGGGCCACTCCATCATAATGATACTGTCAAACGCGATCGGAGGCCTCGGCACCTTCACGGGCCCCGTGGTCGGCGCCCTCATCTACTACCCGATAAACTGGTACACGCAGACGCTAGCGGCGCAGCTGGCCCTAGTGATAATGGGTGTGCTCATCGTACTCGTCGTAGACTTCTTCCCCACGGGAGTGGTCGGTATAATACGCTCCAAGATACCTAAGCTACGCGAGTACCTAGAGTAGCCGGGGGTGGCAGGGAGTGGCCGGTAGAGGTAAGGACCTCCTCCGGGTCAACGGTGTCGTGAAGAGGTTCGGGGGCATAACAGCCCTCGACCACGTCTCCTTCAAGGTGAGCGAGGGCGAGATAGTAGGCATAATAGGCCCCAACGGCGCTGGTAAGACCACGCTCTTCAACGTGATAAGCGGCGTCTACAAGCCCGAGGAGGGCACCGTGATGCTGAGGACCTACGGGGACGCCTGGGTGAACATAACCGGTTGGGCGCCCCACAAGATAGCCAGGCTGGGGATGGCGAGGACCCACCAGATACCCAAGCCGTTCTCCGAGCTGTCGGTCCTCGAGAACGTCATGGTAGGGGCGATGTTCGGGGGTAAGAGGTTCCCCGAGAGCGTGGCCAGGGAGAAGGCGGAGGAGGTGCTGGAGTTCGTGGGCCTCGCCGACAAGGCCCACCTCCCGGCGAAGGTGCTCAACGTGCAGGAGAAGAAGAGGCTGGAGCTGGCCAGGGCGCTGGCGGCCGAGCCCAGGGTGCTCCTGCTCGACGAGGTGCTCGCTGGCCTCACCCCCGCGGAGGTGGGCCAGCTACTCGAGCTCCTGAGGAGGACGAGGGACGAGAAGGGGGTGACGATACTCATGATCGAGCACGTGATGCACGCGGTGATGAACATAGCTGAGAGGATAGTGGTGCTACACAACGGCAGGAAGATAGCGGAGGGCACCCCCGAGGAGGTCGCGAACAACCCGGACGTGATAACGGCGTACCTGGGCGACCCCTCGGTCGCGCTGAAGTTCGTGAAGAAGCTTAGGGGTGGAGCGGCGTGAGCAGGGGAAGTGTCGTCCTGGAGGTAGATGGGGTGGAGGCCTCCTACGGGGAGGCCAAGGTCCTCTTCGGCGTCACATTCAAAGTCGAGAAGGGTGTGATAACGGCGCTCCTAGGATCAAACGGCTCGGGCAAGAGCACCACGCTGTGGGCAATAATGGGGGCCGTGCCAGTGACGAGCGGCTCCATAAAGCTGCTAGGCGAGGACATAACTCACCTACCCACCCACAAGAGGGTCGAGAAGGGGCTAGTGCTGGTCCCCGAGGGCAGGAGGCTGTGGCCGCAGCTGACGGTCTACGAGAACCTGATCCTCGGCGCGTCGACGCCGAGGGCTAGGGCGAAGCTCGAGGAGAACCTTGAGATGGTCTTCAACCTCTTCCCCAGGCTTAAGGAGAGGAGGAACCAGCTGGCGGGCACGCTCAGCGGCGGCGAGCAGCAGATGCTAGCCATAGCCAGGGGCCTCATGGCCGAGCCCGAGGTGCTGATGCTAGACGAGCCCAGCCTAGGCCTCGCCCCCAAGCTGGTGCAGGAGATAGCGCAGACGCTCAAGAGGCTGAGGGACGAGGAGGGCAAGACGATACTCCTGGCCGAGCAGAACGTGCACATATCCCTGCAGATAGCCGACTACGCCTACGTGATGGAGCAGGGCAGGGTCGTGCTGAAGGGCACGGCTAAGGAGCTGGAGGAGAACCCCAAGCTCAAGGCCGCCTACCTCGGCCTCTAGCCCCAAACCCGCCCCGCGGCCGGTAGGATATTTTGGCCGGTAACTGCGCTCCCCCTCCGGGGATATTCTTGACTGGCAGAGCCCCGGAGGACTGTGGGGGGCTCCGCGGGGTCCTACTCGAGCTCGCCCGCGTGGCGGTGGAGGCGTCCAGGCTCGAGGGCCGCACCCGCGGCGCCCTCTCGGGCACCCAGCTCGGGGGGCCCGTCTTCCTCGTAGCGCTCGGTAAGGGGGCGCCCGCGATGGCTAGGGGCGCCCTCGAGGCC
>JALSQL010000077.1 GCA_026985435.1 Acidilobaceae archaeon | reverse complement strand
TGCTCCTGCCAAGCCAGGCCCACGTCGCCTCGGGCCCCGCCTCCGCCGCCACCCTCGCCTCTATGTACTCGAACACGTCCTCGTACCCGCGCCCCGGCAGCCCCCCGGACTCCAGCTCCCCCCTCAGGCGGCGGAGGGCCCAGGCCGCGGCCGAGGCGGCGCTGCATGGTATGGCGCCAGCGGCGTGGAGGGCGGCGAGGTGTGCTATCATGGCGTCGACGGCGTGGACGGCTATGTGGCGGTCCCAGGGGAGGCTGCTCGTGTACTCCTCCACGAACCCCGGGGCGCCCCCGAGGCCCGGGGCCCTGTAGCGGACTCCCCCCGGCGGGCTAGGCATTGGCGCCCCTCACCCTCGCGGCCTGGAGGCTCTGGAGGCCCCAGAGCCTGATGAACCCCCTGGCCTCCTCGTCGCTGGGGTACCAGCCGGTGTCGTAGTCGGCTATGCCCCTCTCGTAGAGGGTGTAGGGGCTGTGCCTGCCCACTATGGTGAGGCTGCCCTTGTACACCTTAACCCTGACTTCGCCGGTGACCCACCTGTTCATCGAGTCTATGAGGGCCTGCAGCTCGCCCCTCAGGGGCTCCACCCAGAGGCCCTGGTAGACGAGGTCCGTCCAGGCGGCGTCGGCGAGCGCCTTGAACCTGAGCTCCCTGGGGGTTAGGACCAGCTTCTCGAGGTCCCTATGCGCCCTGATGAGCGCCAGGGCGGCGGGGGCCTCGTAGACCTCCCTCGACTTTATGCCGACCACCCTGCTCTCTATGTGGTCTATCCTCCCGTAGCCGTGTGCCCCCACGAGCCTGTTGAGCGTCGCCACGAGCCTGTCGAGGGGCATCCTCTCCCCGTCCACCGCCACGGGGGTGCCGGCCTCGAAGGTTATGGTCAGGTAGAGGGGCTCGTCCGGCGCCTTGTGGGGCGGGACGGTCCAGGCGTAGACCTCCTCGGGGGGCTCCTCGAGCGGGTCGTCGAGCGGGCCCCCCTCGATGCTCCTCGTCCAGAGGTTCTCGTCTATACTGTACTTCTTGTGGGCGCTCGGCACCGGGAGCCCCTTGGAGGCTAGTATCTTCCTGGACGCCGCCCTGGTGAGGTTCCACATCCTGACGGGAGCTATCACCTCCACGTCCCCGGGGAGGAGCGCCATGAGCGTGAGGTCGAACCTCACCTGGTCGTTGCCCTTCGAGGTGCACCCGTGCGCGACCGCGTCGGCCCCCTCCCTCTTGGCCACCTCCGCAACCTTCTCCGCTATCAGGGGCCTGGCGAGGGCGGTGCCGAGGGGGTACTCCCCCTCGTAGAGGGCGTTCGCCCTCACCGCGGGGGCTATGTAGTTGGAGGCGAACTCCCCGCGGGCGTCTATCGTGTAGTGCTTCGTGGAGCCGAGCTTGTACGCCCTCTCCTCGACGCCCTCGAGCTCCTCCTCCTGGCCCACGTCCACCGTGACGGTGACTACCTCCGCCCCCAGCTTCTCCCTCAGGAGCACCAGGATAGCGGAGGTGTCGAGGCCCCCGGAGTAGGCGAGTACCACCCTCAACCCCTAAGGCACCCGGGGGAGGGGCGGCGTTACGCCGGGCTAAATAAGCTTAACACAATATCCACACTTGTAACCTAGAGTTACAATAGTAACCTAGCCGCCTCCCCCCACGAGCCTCTCCAGGCTGCCGGGCTCCAGCGGCCTGAAGCACGCCACGAGCCTCCCCGGCCCCGCTGGCTCCAGGCGGGGCTCCTCGCTCCTGCACCTCTCCACGGCCAGGGGGCACCTCGGGTGGAACCTGCAGCCAGCCGGCACCCTCGAGGGGTCGGCTATCTCGCCCCGTATCTCGAACCTCCCCCTGCGCCTCCTCCTAACGCTCGGGGCGGCGGTTACGAGGGCCGCGGTGTAGGGGTGCCTCGGGTCCCTGAGGACCTCCTCGGCGGGCCCCATCTCGACTATCCTCCCCAGGTACATCACCGCTATCCTGTCGGCGACGAGGCGGGCGACGGAGAGGTCGTGGGTTATGAATATCATGGATAGCCCGTACTCCTCCTGGAACTCCCGGAGGAGCCCGAGTATGGAGGCCCTCATCGAGACGTCAACCATGGAGACCGGCTCGTCCGCCACGACCAGCTCCGGCCTGAGTATCATGGCCCTCGCTATCACCACCCTCTGCCTCTGCCCCCCGCTGAGCTGGGCTGGGAGCCTCCAGTAGAAGTCCCCAGCAGGCGTGAGGCCGACCCTCTCCAGCATCTCGAGGGCCCTCTTCCTCGCCTCCTCCCTGGAGGCCAGCCCGTGGACCACGAGGGGCTCCGCGACCGCCTCGCCCACGGGCTTCCTGGGGTTGAGGCTCCAGTAGGGGTCCTGGTATATCATCTGCATCCTCCTCCTCAGGGGGCGGAGCTGGCGCTGGCTCAGGCTCGTGATGTCTGTGCCGTCGAAGACTATCCTGCCAGCGTCGGGGTCTAGGAGGCGGAGCACCAGCCTGCCCGTGGTGGTCTTCCCGGAGCCGCTCTCCCCGACGAGCGCCAGTGTCTCCCCGCGGGCTAGGGTGAAGCTAACCCCGTCGACGGCCTTCACCACCCTCCTCGACCCGGCCAGGCCGCCCCGGGTGAAGTACTTCCTAAGGTTCTCCGCCACCAATATGGGCTCCGCCACCCT
>JALSQL010000076.1 GCA_026985435.1 Acidilobaceae archaeon | reverse complement strand
CCGGGTCGGCCACGACCGCCACCCCCGCTAGAGCAGGCGGGCCACCTCCCGGAGCACGTCCCGCCTAGCTATGATTATGGGCATCATCCCCTCCTCGAGGTACGGCACGTCCCTCGGGTCGCGGAACTCGCCGTCGTGGTAGACGAGGAGTATGCGAGCCCCACGCGGCATCATGGAGTCCACCTCGCTCATGCTCTTACCCCTAACCGGGCTGGTGGCCCGGACGACCCCAGACACAACCAGGAAGTCCCCCTGGAGCGCCGGGAGCAGCTCCACTATAGAGTAGTGGCCCTGGATGTACGAGAAGAGTATGTTGGCCGCTATCTGCCTCTCGGCTATGATGTTCTCGACGCCCAGCATCGAGAGGAGCCTGGAGGTCTCCGGGTTCCTCACCCTAACGAAAACCCTGTGCACCCTGTGGAGCCTCGCCACGGCAGCCACGAAGAGGTTCACCTCATCCCTGTCCGTGGCGGCTACCACCACGTCGAAGCTCGACAGGTCTATCTCGCTGTAGAGCAGGGGGTCGGTGGCGTCCCTCACCACACCCATAACGTCGGCCTCGTCGCTCAGCCTCACTATCCTCTCCTCGCTCTTGTCGACGACCGTCACGCTATGCCCTATCTCGCTGAGCCTCCTCGCCAGCAGCCTGCCAACCTCCCCGGCCCCGATTATCAGCACCTTCACTGGCGGCCCGCCCTGCCTGGCTGGCGGGTGGGCTACTGCTTTATAGCGGGGCCCCCACCCGGGCGCTGCGGTGGCCGGCTTGGAGGATAGCCTCTACGAGATTGTCAGGGTTAGGGGCCTCCCAGCCCTCGACAGCAGGGGCAGGCCCACAGTCAGGGCTGTCGTGGAGACCCGGGGGGGCAGGGGCTACGCCCTAGCCCCCAGCGGGGCTAGCACCGGCGAGAAGGAGGCGGTCGAGCTCAGGGACGGCGGCAGGGCGTGGAAGGGCCGCGGCGTCGGCCTGGCGCTCGCGAGGCTCGAGACCGTGGTGGCCCCCGCCCTCGTCGGCCTCGACTCGAGGGACCAGGCGGGCGTTGACACCACGCTCGCCGCGCTGGATGGAACGCCCAACAAGTCGTTCCTGGGGGGCAACACCACGACCGCCGTCAGCATGGCCGTCGCCAGGGCGGCCGCCTCAACCTCCGGGCTACCCCTCTACCGGTACCTCGGCGGCCCCGCCGCCCGCCTGCTCCCGACGCCCCTACTCAACGTGATCAACGGCGGGGCCCACGCGGGGAACCCGCTCGACCTCCAGGAGTTCATGATAATACCCGTTGGGGCGTCGAGCATACTCGAAGCCCTCAGGATGGCCGTGGAGGTCTACGAGGACCTTAAGTCGATAATAGCCGAGAGGTACGGCAAGCAGGCGACGGCCGTGGGCGACGAGGGCGGCTTCGCTCCGCCCGTGTCTAGGGCGAGGGAGGCCCTCGACCTGCTCGCCGCCGCCGTCGAGAGGGCCGGGTACACGCTGGGCCGCGACTTCCTCCTGGGCCTCGACGCGGCTGCGAGCCAGCTCTACAGGGGCGGCAAGTACGTGCTCGAGGGCGAGGGGCTAGCCCTCGACCGCGACGGCCTCCTCGAGTACTACGAGTCCCTCGCGGCCGAGTACCCGATAGCATACCTCGAGGACCCCTTCGACGAGGACGACTGGGAGGGCTTCCGGGAGGCCACCAAGAGCCTGGGGGGCCGCATGCTCATAGTGGGCGACGACGCCTACTGCACCAACCCCCGGATCCTCGAGCGAGCCCTGAGGGAGGGGGTCTCAAACGCTGCCCTCCTCAAGGTCAACCAGGTTGGAACCCTTAGCGAGGCCCTGGAGTACGCCAGGCTAGCCCTCCACAGCGGCCTCCGCGTGATAGTAAGCCACAGGAGCGGGGACACCGAGGACCCCTTCATCGCCGACCTAGCCGTCGCCCTGCAGTCGGGCCTCATCAAGACCGGCGCCCCCGCCAGGGGGGAGAGGACGGCCAAGTACAACAGGCTGATAGAGATCGAGGCGGAGCTGGGCGGCGCCGCCAGGTACGCTGGCAGGGCCCCCTTCCCCTAGGGGGCGGCCCTAACCGGCTACGTGCGAAGAGTGATAAACCCTACGCGCCCCACGCTATCAACCCCCAGCAGCTGCACGGCCAGCCGCCCGGGGAGCCCGGCGCTCCAGGGCTGGCAGCGGGGTGTCAGCGGTGGAGTCCTGCAGGGTCTACGTGGTGCTCATAACGGCGCCGCCCGGGGAGGCGGCTGGCATCGCCCGGAGGCTCGTTGAGGAGAGGGTGGCAGCGTGCGTCAACGTCGTGGAGAGGGTTAGGAGCATCTACTGGTGGGAGGGCCGGGTCCAGGAGGACTCGGAGTCCCTGCTGGTCGCCAAGACGCGTGGCGACGCCCTCGAGAGGCTGGTGAGCCTGGTGCGGGAGATCCACCCCTACCAGGTCCCCGAGGTGCTGGCGCTGCCAGTCGAGCGGGGCCTGAGGGAGTACCTCGACTGGGTGTGCGGCGAGGTGAGGGCCAGTGGCGGTCACGGTGGGGCCGAGGCTGGTGGAGGAGCACGTGAGGAGGAGTAAGACCCTCCAGAGGCTCTGGAGGCTCCTCACGGGCGACGAGGAGGTCGAGGCCCTGCTCAGGATGGCCAACAT
>JALSQL010000075.1 GCA_026985435.1 Acidilobaceae archaeon | reverse complement strand
GGGCACTTGTAGCCGCCGCTCCTGCCCAAGCTCTTCATCCTGGCCCCGCAGCGGGGGCACCTAGGGGAGGCGAGTGTGAACCGGGGGGTAACAGTGTGCACGACCATCTTGTCAACCGCTAGCACCGGGCGCCCCCGGGGGGCGTAGGGGCGCACGCTGCCGTGGAGGGTCACGGTGTCGCCGGGGCCCAGCAGTCTGGCGGCCCTGTTCAGGGGGCCCGTCTCCCGGAAGAATAGCGCGTCAACGAGCCACCCACTCGACTCTACAATAACCGCAACGTGGCCGCCCGGGATGGTCTCCGGCTCGGAGTAGACGCGCCCCCTGAGGGTGCCGGACTTGTACGGCCTAGGAGGCAGCAGGGGTGCAGCGTGGGGGTCCGTGTGCTGGTTGCTCCTGTAGAGAACCCAGAAGTGGGGCTCCTCGCAGAGTGCGGCGGAGTACCTGGCCAGGTGCCTGGGGCACGTGCCCCGGAAGCCTGCCAGCACGGGGTCAGGGCCCCCCGGCGCGGCGGTTAGGCGGCGGCTCAGCGGGTCGTAGTTGTTGAGCGTGCATGGCGGCGTGGACGACTCCACGGCAGCCGCTCTATCGTGGAGTATGCACCTGGGCTGACCCCACCGGTCCGGGTGGCGGTAGGCTGTGAGCTCGAAGGTGTAGGGGTCCCCCGGCGCGAGTGCTGCGAGAGCAGCCGTGGCGCCGACCACCCCGCGGCCCCCGAACGTTGCGACTCCAGCCTTGGCCGAGACCCTACCTGCCACGTCGGTAGTCACCAGGTCGGTCAGGGCCTTCCTGTAGAGCCACCTGAGCCTCGGGTCGCCCCAGGGCTCCCCTAGGGCGCAGGCCACCCCAGGCCTCTTGACGGGGTCGCCGATCCGCGGCCGGGTGTACTCGTCTACGAGGGCTCGCGCCGCTTCGCATAGGTCGCGCCAGTCCAGCCCGTCGGGTATGAGGAGCCTCGCCACAACGGCTGCGTTGCCCCGGGTCTTCCAGGGCACGGCTGGGTTCAGCCTGACCAGCAGGGGGTAGTCGGCTGGCCTGACGCGCGGCCTGCGGGACTGCTCTGCCAGAAAGAGGCCCGCGAGGTGTGTTGTGCACCCCCAGAAGCGTGAGTCCACATCGTCAAAAGATATTGAGAGAACAGCCATGAGGGGTCCCTGAGGGTGGGGGGCTATTTCTTCTTGTGCATCACAACTATCGACGTCATGGTGGACTTGACGCCGTCCATTCTGCGGATCCTGTCTGTTATGGTGCTCCTCAGCTCGTCCATGGAGGCGGCCTCGACTATGGCTATGATGTCGTGTACGCCGTATACCACGTAGACGTCCTTGACCTGGGGTATCTCGAGGATCTTATCGGCGAGCTCGTTCTCCTTGCCCACGTCAACGTTTATCATGATTATGGCCGTAGGCATTGTGTACCACTCACCCGACAGGATAAGTGTCTCCCGGGGAATATAAAAGTGTGCGCCCCGCTAGGCCTCGGTATGCTGGCAGGCTAGTTCTGGGCGAACACCTCTAGGACTTGGGGGTCTATCTGAGTCGAGCTCCGCTCTATAGCATGTATAGCCCTAAGCTGGGAGAGCAGCATCTCTAGCTCGCTGTCGTCGAGCTCCTCAAGCCGGGCCAGGCGGCGTAGTATGGTGAGCTTCGTCTTGTCTATGACGCTCCCACTGTCGATGCCTAGGATCGTTATCCGAGCTATCCTCGCCGCCATGTCCGAGATGAAGACTCCGAAGCTCCCGATCCCGAAGAGCATGAGGAGGGAGGCTATTATCCTGCCTTCCACTGTAACAGGAACGATGTCTCCGTAGCCAACTGTGGTCACGGTTGTGAGCGCCCACCATAAGGCGTCCCCGAAGCTCCTGATGGGGCTGCCCGGCACGCGGGACTCTACAGCGTACACCATGACGGCCCCAGAGGCTACGACGAGAGCTGCAACTATCGCTAGCTGCACGAGAGTAGTGTCGGCCCCTAGGATCAGGCCGCTCGACTGTGATGTGATCAGGGAGAGGGCGCTCACCGCGAAGTAGGCCCTGGAGGCGGCTGAGAGGGCCAGGAGTATGGCGCATACGCCACCCTCGGCGTGGTGGAGCCAGCATATCGCGGCTGCCGGGAGAGCGGCTGGAAGCGAGGGCCAGAGGGGAGGGCCCGGCAGCCCGTGCCTCCAGAGGACACCCAGGAGTATGGCGAGGGACAGGGTTACGTCTAGGAGGATAAGGGAGGCAGAGACATGAAGTGGGCTAGTGTAGTAGAGGATCGTGGTTGCCGCCGCTACGGAGCCTACCATAGACTGTAGCAGTAGGATGAAGCCGTCCGTCCACACGGTTCCTATGCCAGCCGTTATCCCCTCGCGCAATCGGGCCCCCAAGTGCCCCGGTTTGAACTGCTAGCGTAACCGGGCTAGCGGCCAGTAATACCAGTGTGACACCAGAGCCTGGGGCCGCCGCGTTGGGGGTGAAGACCTATATGGAGGGCCTCCCGGTGTTGTGGTGGGATGAACGGGTGGACCGGCTCCGAGCCCCGGAGGGGCTGTGAGGACGCCTAAGCGCTGGGGACCGGCTCTTCAGCGCCCGAGGCTCTCCATTACTGAGAGCGCCTCTGGTAGTATATTGTAGCCGCCCTCGAGTACCTTGCGGGCGCTGGCGAGACAGCCAGTCTCTCCGAAGCCTTGGATGCCACTGCCGATGCGGGGGTTGGAGAACATTAGGGGGACCGGGTCGCCGCTGTGGGCCTTCAGGCTCCAGGGCGTCGCGTGATCGGAGGTGACAATAAAGAGTATATTGGTCGGGTCGACGAGGTCTAGGAGGCGGGAGAAGAAGTGCCTATCTATATCCTCTATCGCCTCCTTCTTGGCCTCAAAGTCCCCGTCGTGCCCCGGCTCGTCGGGGCCCTTCAGGTGTACGTAGACCCCGTCAAACCTCTCTAGCGCTTGGGCAGCCTTCTCGGCCTCCTCCACTAGGATATCGCGGCGGCTCCTACCCTCGACCTCAACCGGGATATCGTGTAGTCCCAGGACCCTAGCGATCCCGCGCTCAACAACCATCTCCACAATGCTAGCCATATCGAGGCCGAACCTCTCCCGGAAGGGCTCAACCGGCGGCAGCCTGTCTCCAGCGTCGCGTAGCAGCACAGCATTAGCTGGCAGGAGCCCCCTCCTCCTACGATCCTCGTTAACTGGGTGAGAGTCTAGGATCTCGATAGCCCTGCGGGTGAACTCGTTCGCGAGCTCGGCGGTGAGGCGTGCCTCGGGCGTGTCATCCAGTGGTTCAACCTTGGCTATGTAGGGCTCATAGTCCCTTAGGGCTACTGATATCGCTCCGACCCTCTTGTAGGCGGGGTCGCTGTTGGAAACCGACGCGCTCAGCCTCGAGCTCCTGTGGCTTAGGACTAGTACTGCCCGGTGGCCTATCGTGGCCCTAAAGAGGGCCCTAGCCTCCCCTCCAGCGAGTTCCATACCGTCGAGGGCCTCCGCGAGCATCCTGGCCTCCACGCTCGTTACGCTCCTCCCAGCACGGCGGTCGATTATGCGCATGGACCTCGGATCCACTGTGGCGAAGTTAGCCCTAAAGGCGACCTGTCCGTCGCGGAAGGGTATCCCGGCGCCCACAGCCTCGAGGGGGCCTCGGCCCGTGTAGTACTTGTGCGGGTCGTAGCCGAGGAGGCTGAGGACAGCCGCATCACTCTCAGGTGCGACACCCGGCGCTATGGTGTAAACTCCAAAGCAGAGGGACGTGGCGGCCAGCCTGTCTAGGTGCGGCGTCTCGGCCTCGTCTAGGGCCCTCTTGGGGGCCGGGCCGTCCGCCGCGCCGTCGAGGACTATGTAGGCTAGCTTGAGCCTAGCCATGACAAGCCCCCGCCCAGCAGCTGGCGGGCCCGCCAGTTAAAGCTATCCGCGGCCCCCCAGCGGGCCCCACTCGTAGAGACCCGAGCGGGCCAGCTCCTCCAAGTCGGACCGGAACCCCCTGCGAGACTCGACACGCTCGATCTCCAGGGGGTTCACGGTGAAGGTGAGAACCCCCGGGTGGGGCCCGAGGGTGGCCTCGGGCTCCCCGTCGGGCGCGTAGGCCGACGTGTACCCCCCGGTAAACCTGCCGTCGGGGTACGGCGTCCCCGTCTTATTGACCCCCACGGCGTAGACCGTGTTCTCCGAGGCCCTAGCTGATAGTAGCGATCTCCAGCTGAACACCCTGTCCGCGGGTATGCTGGCGGGGTTCACGATCACGTGGGCGCCGCTCAGGGTGTGGTACCTGGCTATCTCCGGGTAGTAGATGTCGACGCACACGATACACCCCACCCTGAGGCCCGGGAGCGCCTCGAAGGGTGGCCTCAGGCGTCCCCTGGCCAGCTTGCCGCGCTCGCCCACGCTCCGGGATGGCATAACTTTCTCGCAGACGGCGTCAACGGCACCATCGGGTGTTGCGACGACCCCAACGCTCTTCACGGTGCCGTTGACGTCCACATACTGGGCGCCAGCTATGACGGGAGCGCCGACCCGCAGGGACACGCCCCTAGCCGCCGAGGCGTACTCTCCATAGCTTACAGGCTTTCGGGAGAGCCAGTTCTCGGGGAGCAGTACCAGATCAGCGTCGACTAGGGGGAGCAGCGGAGCCAAACCCTCGGGGCCCGGCTGCACCGCGGCAACGCGAAACCTCACGGCTGCTCAGCCCTCACGGAGACAGCGTCACCGAAGGTAGCTGCCGCCAGGGGGGCGAGTTGGACTAGGTAAAAGCTGTATAGGGTCTTGTTGCCGTGGAGCCCCGGTATGTGGAGCGCGCCAAGGTTGTATAGGAGGAGGTAGAGGCCTAGGCTAGAGTAGAACGAGGCCGACCCTGACGCTGGCCAGGCGTCGCGCGAGGCCGAGTATACTATCACGGCCGCCCCGATGGCGATGGCCGTGATGTATAGTATGGGGTTGGCGAGCCCGCCAAGCATGGTGTTGTAGTCGAAGTAGAACGGGTTGACGTTAAACATCCAGCCAAGAGGCGAGGACGTAGGAGGCCCCGGCGGCCTGCTGGTGGTGTGCCAGCCGAGGGCCCCCACGACCGAGTTCTCCCAGAACCATTTGAGGCCGAAGTGTAGGATTATCGGTACGCTAAGGGAGAGTGTTACGAGTGGAGGTATGATCGTCGTAGCCAGGAATACCCTCAGGCGCTGACTGAGCCGGCAGCCCTTGCAGTATCGGGGCGCGTAGAACCAGAGGGCGGGGATTAGGAAGAAGCCGCTATACTTAACCGAGCCCGCCAGCCCCACCGCGATTACCGAGAGTTCCAGCCGCTCGGCGGCTAGGGCGGCCACAGCTATCGTGGAGAAGAAGGCTTGGTGAATGTCAAGCATGGCAACAGCCCCCTCGGCCCTAAGGGAGGCCGAGGACGACGCCGCCAGGGCAGCGGCCAAGCCAGCGAGGACGCCCCACCCGCCGCGCCTGGGGGTGGCATAGCCTATGTAGAGGATAACCGGTACAAGCCCGGCCTCCACCGCCCCGGGGAGCCTCCAGCACTCGGGCTTGTCCCCGCAGGCCAGCATGGACGCCCCAATAATGTACTTGCCCAGAGGTGGATGCTCGGGGTTATAGTAGTCCTGGCCGGTCTTCCCGCTCCACTCATACCACTCCCTGCCCCCAACGTTGAAGACGTCGATGAGTAGCCTGCGTGCCACGTCGACATAGTATATCTCGTCGCTCACATAGCCCTGCCCGAGGGCCTCTATGTTAGCCCGCGTATCACCGTAAACCCAGTACCCAAGAGCGGCAGACACAGCGAGCCCGACAATGTAGAGGGCCAGCCAGCGGCGGTCTGCGTAGCTCAGCCTCCTCACCCGGTCAGCGAGACTCCTCGTCATCCCGCCCCCGCCAGCAGGTCTAGCCTAGCACAGATAAAACCTCCCCCGCCAGCCCCAGCTCCACGAGGTTAGTGAGGGAATGGCTAGACGTAGGGGTAAGAGGGTTCGGCGCGACGTTTACTCTTCTAACATCCAGAGGCTGAGCGTCTACCCAAACCCCAGAAGCCCGAGGGAGAGCCGCCCCCAGGCAGTTAGGCAACTGCGGCCCGGTGATGTGGTTGAGATTAGGGTTGTAGAGCTAGACGATGATGGGCGCGGGATAGGCTACTATAAGGGTGCCAGGGTTATAGTCGACGATGTCGAGCCTGGGATTCAAGTTAAGGTAAGGATATCCAGGGTAGAAGAGAGCGGCAGACTAGCATATGGCGTCCCCGAGAGCGGCTGACGGTTTAGGCGCAGCCACATTATACCCTCCAGCCCCCGTGGCCCGGGGGTGCACCTATGGCAGAGGGGGCCCGCTGCGAGCCGTCAAGGGACTTCTTGAGGCATATTGCTAACAAGGTTATATCCGAGAACACGGCGAAGATACCAATACCGATAATAAACGATATACGGAAGGCGCTGGGAAGAGCTGAGGATAAGTATAAGTTCTCCATATTCGGGGGGAACCCGCTGAGGATCCGGGACTACCTTAAATCCCAGGACTTCATGGACCTCGTGGAGCAGCTGTCCGCGCACCAGCTAACCTGGGTTCTAGAGAAGATCATAGAGGCCCTAGCCGACGAGTATAGCGATACATGCCCGCCAGTAGCGGAGGAGGCCAAGAGGATCCTCGAGGAGATAAAGAAGAGCCCGAAGGAGAGGAAGGATAGGGACAAGATGGACCAGGACATAATATATAGGACGCTCAAGCTCCACGGCTACAAGGTCGAGAGGGACGACTCCGGGAGCATACTAATCGACGAGCCGGGAATTAGGGCTAGGATCAGGGTGGTTAATGGGGTCATCGAGTTCCAGATATGCAGGCTGGGCCGAGCTTCGACCCTCGAGGCTCTACTGGCGAGGCTGGAGAAGATAAGGGAGCTATAACTGGCCACTCGCCCGCCGCAGTGTTGTCTCCCCGTTTTTGCGTCGGGGCCCGCCTCCCAGGAGGTGTAGGAGTAGGGAGGCCGCCCTTACGGCGGACGCTGGCTGGATGGCAGCCCTGGCCACCCCCGAGATGAGCTTCCCCTCGAGGAACCTCCTCCAGAACCCCTCCGGCAGGGATTCCAGTGCTGCGGCACTCTTCCTAGGCGGTGCCCGGAGCACGGCGCGGAGTATGGTCTTCGAGATCTGTGCCTCAAAGACTAGTCTTCGTGCGTACGTTCTATATCGTCTCCTGGAGCACTGGGGGTGGAGCCCGCAGGAGTGGGTGGCCTCCGCCAGGTGGAGGGCGCTCTCTACGGCCTGGCGTATGCCCTCCCCGGAGAGCGCGTTGACGAGGCCGGCCGCCTCGCCCACGTAGAGGGCGCCGCGGTCGTATAGGAGGGGGCTCCTGAGGGGGGACAGCGGTGCCGCCTTCTCGTCGACGACCTCGAATCGGCTCAGTGACGCCTCCAGGTATCTCCTCGTAGCGTCGCGGAGGGCGCGTACGTCCTGGGGGCCCTTGAGGAAGCCCGCGCCCGCGTTGATGCGGCCATCGCCGGCTGGGAAGACCCAGTAGAGCCCGGTCTCAGAGACCCTAAAGTCGATGAGGGCGGTGTAGGAGGGCCACTCGGGCGCTCTGGCTATCGCCCTGTAGACGATTATTTGGCCCTCCTCGCCCACCCTGGAGTATGGGCCCCTGGCGTCGACCCGCATGCCTCCCTCGGGGCGTGGGGCTGCATAGACTAGCCGGGCCCCCTCCGCTTCTGCCATCTCCCTAAGCCTGCCTACGAAGAGGGACTTGTTTATGATAATCCAGACGGGACGTCTGGGTGAGGCGATCTGGGAGACCTCGCGCCCGTCTACCAGGATGCGGAAGTCGGATACGTCATCTATCACCGCTCCTAGCCGCTCGGCAAGGCCTCCCGAGGCGGATCTAGCTGGTGTGGCGTCGCCGCAGGCCTTTCTATAGTGGCGGTTGACGTCGTATCCGACGACGCTGACCCCCCTAGAGGCGAGGGCCCAGGCCAGGGTTGCACCGCCCGGGCCTAGACCCCAGACCTCGACAACCCGCCCCAGGCCGGATCCCGGAGTGGGGCGGGCTACGTGGGTTTATTAGCTGCCATACAACGCGGGCCCCGGGGGGTGCACTGTTATAGGGAAGATCGAGTTGAAGGTAGAGAGAACGTCGAGTAGAACGGGCAAGCACCTTGCCAGGTCCGTGGTAGTAGTCGTGGGCAGCGGCGGTCGGGTAAAGCGCGTTATCAGCGAGCCAACATCGCCCAGCCGGGGGACCTACTCCCGGGGATCCTCGGGCACGGCGGTCGTGGAACTCGAGCCGGGCGATCTAGCTGTGTGGGTGCGACTAGTTAGGAACCTTAGGGGCATCGTGTCTGGCAGGATGGTTGTGTACGACTCCAGCGGGTCGCCCCTGCTCGAGGCCGTATATAGGAAGTTGAAGGTGAGGAGGTCGAGGGGCGACCCCTCATATTCCTGGGTGGTGGAGGCGGCCGTAAAGGCGCTGAAGCTGGACAGGTATGTTAGGGGCTACAACTGGGGGACGGGATCCGAGTGAGCGGGGCTGATATACCGGCTGGCAGCCTGATACGCGGCATAGTCGAGCGTTTCGGCGGCAGGCTGGCCTACACGCACGTCGAGCGCTCGGGCGACCCGCCCCCGGGGCCCGATCCCTGCAGCGCGGGCCTCCCCGACAAGCTCTGCGCCGCCCTGCGTTCCAGGGGTATAACCAGGCTCTACGCTCACCAGTACGAGGCCCTAGAGGGGTTTAGGAGGGGAGAGAGTATAGTAATAGCCTCGGGCACAGGCACGGGGAAGACGGAGGCCTTCCTAATACCGATCCTCGAGGACCTAATAGCCGCGGGGCCGTCCCCCGGTAGGCCGTACGCCGTCGTTGTATACCCCACTAAGGCGCTGGCCAGGGACCAGCTGGTCAGGATAAAGTCGCTTGCAGAGGCTGGCCTCGGGTTCAGGGTGGAGGTTCTAGACGGGGATACTCCGCGTGGGAGGAGGAGTGAGATATACATAGACCCTCCCCACATACTGGTGACGAACCCTGACATGATGCACTACGGCATGGCTTTCTCGGACAGGTTCCGGGGGCTGATCTCTAGGGCCAGCGTTGTGGTGCTGGATGAGATGCACGTGTACAGCGGGGTCTTCGGATCCCACGTCTCCTGGGTCCTCTACAGGCTCCGCCGGCTAGCTGGGGGGAGGAGGCTCCGCTTCATGGGGGCCGGGGCGACGATCGGCAACCCGGAGGAGCTTGCCTCGACGCTCTTCGGCTCCCCCGCGAGGGTCGTGGTGGGCCCTCGCAGGAGGAGGGGCACGGCGTATCATATACTCGTAGACCAGGGTAGGGCGAGCAGGTGGACGCTCGCGGCGGCGCTCATAGCGGGGCTCGCGAGGGAGGGCCTGAAGGTTCTAGGGTTCGCCGACTCGCACCAGATGGCCGAGCTCGTGGCCAGGATTGCCAGGAGGTCATTCGGGGTGAACGTGGGGGTTCACAGGGCTGGCCTCGACGCTGCGCAGCGGAGGGAGGTCGAGGAGTGGTTTAGGGAGGGGAGGCTGAGGGCTGTGGTCGCGACGCCGACCCTCGAGCTCGGCATAGACATCGGAGATCTAGACGCCGTTGTGACGGCTAGGATGCCTAGGAGCTACGCGGCCTACCTGCAGAGGGCGGGTAGGGCTGGTAGAGGGGGCAGACCGGGGGTTGTCATTACTATCCTAGGTGACGATCCGATAGAGTCGTACTTCCTCGCTAGGCCGCGCGAGTACTTCGAGCAGGAAGTAGACCCGTCCTACCTGGAGCGGTCTAACCTGGAGGTTGCCAAGCTCCACGCTGCAGCCATACTGCTCCAGGAGGGGCTCGTAGACGGCGGCGGCCTCCCGGAGCCCCTCCTCCAGGCTCTCGAGTCTCTGGAGTCCCTGGGGGTCGCGAGGAGGGTCAGGGGTAGCTCTTACTACCCGGACTGGAAGGCCGCCCGCGCATTCGTGGAGTCCAGGAGCTTGAGGAGTAGCGGGCCGATAGTCGGGATATACGACGTCTCTAGAGGGCCCAGTGGTAGGAGGATAGGGTTTAGGGAGCTCCCGCAGGCCCTCTACGACCTCTACCCCGGGGCCATCTACTACCATGGCGGTAGGGGGATGGTTTCCCTGAGGCTCGACGTCGCCGGGCTGAGGGCTGAAGTTAGGCCCCTCGGGGGAGAAGTTGGGTTCTACACAAAGCCCCTCTACACGGTTGACGTGGTCGCTGTTAGGCCCATCGATGAGAGGAGGGCGCTCGGCTTGAAGCTGGTCTACGCCGACGTGAAGCTCACGGTCTCCGTGGAGGGCTACATCGTCAGGGAGGAGTACAGCGGGGCTCAGCTGAGCGAGGTCCGCTACGAGGAGCCAATAACGTGGAGCTACTGGACGAAGGGTGTTATGGGCAGGTTCCCTGATCCAGGGTTCGAGAAGCTGATAGACGCAATGAGCGCCTACCACGCCCTGGAGCATGTACTAATCTCCGCCTCAAGGCCGGTGGTGGGGGCCGCGGACACGGACCTCGGGGGCATAAGCTACCCCTCGGGGCACATAGTGATCTACGACTCCGCCCCCGGAGGCCATGGTGCCTCCAGGCTGGTGTTCGACAGGTTCGAGCGTGTCGTACGCGTCGCCGAGAGGATACTCGAGGGCTGCACCTGCGACGACGGCTGCCCCCGCTGTGTTTTCTCGCCCTACTGCGGTAGCGGC
>JALSQL010000074.1 GCA_026985435.1 Acidilobaceae archaeon | reverse complement strand
CAACATCTGGGTGCACCCCGACGCGGAGTACCTCATAGCAAGGGTTGACGGCGAGAGGTGGGTGCTTAGCAGGTACATGTCGGAGGAGCTCGCCGACCAGGGTCACGAGGTCGAGGTCGAGGGCACCGTGAGCGGGAGGGACCTACTGGGGCGCATGGCCGTCAACCCGGTGACCGGCGAGGAGGTCCCGGTCCTGCCGGCGAGCTTCGTGGACCCCGAGCTCGGCACGGGCGTCGTGATGAGCGTGCCAGCCCACGCCCCCTTCGACTACGCCGCCCTGAGGGACCTGCAGGAGGACGAGTCCCTCCTGAGGAGCTACGGCCTCGACCCCAGCCTCGTCCGCGGCCTGAGGCCCAAGCCCCTCATCAAGGTTGAGGGCTACAGCAGCGTGCCCGCCCGGGACGCCGTCGAGAGGAGGGGGGTGAGGAGCCAGCTGGAGAGGGGGAAGCTCGAGGAGGCCACGAGGGAGGTCTACTCGAAGGAGTACCACACGGGCGTGCTGACCGAGGCCACGGGCAGGTGGGCTGGCAGGAGGGTCAGCGAGGTGAAGGACGAGATAGTCGAGTGGCTCGTGGGCGAGGGCCACGCGGTGAGCGTCTACACGCTGCCTCAGAGGGTCTACTGCCGCTGTGGCGCCAGGACGCACGTGAAGATAGTGAGGGACCAGTGGTTCCTGCTCTACAGCAAGCCCGAGTGGAAGAGGCTGGCCCACGAGGCCGTCGACAGGATGAAGTTCTACCCCGAGGAGGTGCGGGGCGAGTTCCACAGGCTGATAGACTGGTACCAGGACTGGGCCTGCACCCACAAGGGGGAGCTGGGCACCCCGCTCCCCTGGGATAGGGAGTGGGTCGTGGAGAGCCTCAGCGACTCCACTATATACATGGCCTACTACACGATAGCTAAGTACACCCAGCACCCGGAGGTGTACGGCATCAGGCCCGAGCAGCTGGAGCCCGAGGTGTTCGACTACGTCTTCCTAGGCAAGGGCGACCCCCGCGAGGTGGAGGCCAAGACCGGCGTGCCCGCCCGGCTCCTCGAGGAGATGAGGAGGGAGTTCACCTACTGGTACCCGGTCGACCTCAGGATAAGCGGGAAGGACCTCATACAGAACCACCTGACATTCTTCATCTTCCACCACGTCGCAATATTCCCGCCGGAGCACTGGCCCCGCGGGATAGGCGTCAACGGCTGGGTCCTCATAGGCGGGGAGAAGATGAGCAAGAGCAAGGGGAACTTCATACTCCTCAGGCAGGCCCTCGACTGGTGGGGCGCCGACGCCACCCGCTGGGCGGAGGTCCTCGGAGGCGCCGACCCCGGGCTGGACGACGCCAACTTCGAGCCGTCGGTCGCCGAGAAGGCGGCGGAGGAGCTGGTGGAGTGGATACGCTTCGCCAGGGAGAACTAC
Organism: Acidilobaceae archaeon; assembly: GCA_026985435.1. Taxonomy (GTDB): domain Archaea; phylum Thermoproteota; class Thermoprotei_A; order Sulfolobales; family Acidilobaceae; genus Calypsonella. Next base: position 1,245 of record JALSQL010000074.1, on the reverse strand, counting down.
GGGAGGGGCAGGGCTGAGAGGCTGCCCATAGACGGGTGGTTCGAGAGCGTGGTGGAGCGCACGATAGCGGAGGTCACCGAGCACATGGAGAGGACAGAGTACAAGACGGCCCTGGTCAAGGCGTTCTACGGGCTCCAGAACGCGTACCGCTGGTACCTCAGGAGGGCGGGGGAGCCGCAGAGGGACGCCCTGAGGAGGTACATAGAGGCGGTAACCCTGATGATAGCCCCCTTCGCCCCCCACACAGCGGAGGAGGCCTGGGAGGCCATAGGGGGCCAGGGCTTCGCCTCGACCGCCAGGTGGCCCGAGCCCGACGAGTCGAAGATAGACCCCGTGGCTGAGAGGGCGGAGGAGACGGTTAGGGCGACCCTCGAGGACGCCAGGGAGGTGCTCCGCTTCGCCAGGCAGGCGAGGAGGCTCCACGTCATAGTGGCGGCCGAGTGGAAGTACAGGCTCTACGAGGCCGTGGAGAGGGCCAGGAGGGAGGGGGCGCCCGGCCTCCGCGACGCCGTCAGGACGGCTCTAGAGTCGCTGCCCCGGGAGGAGAGGGGGCCGGCTGGGAGGCTCGTGCCCCTGATAATGAGGTTCCCCGAGACCCTGGCGAGGCTGGTGCCGAGGGAGGCCGAGCTGGAGGCTCTCCGGGGGGCGGCCGAGTTCCTCTCGCGGGAGCTGGGCGTCGAGGTTGTCGTGGAGGTCGAGGAGGAGAGCGTGGCGCCCAAGCGGGGCCAGGCCCTCCCCGGGAAGCCGGCCCTCTACGCCGAGTAGCCGGGGTGCCCCCTTATTAGGGGGCGGCGCCCCTCACCACTCGCTGGTGGTTCCATGGGGCTCCGCGGGCTGGTGGAGGCCACGCGCCCCTGGAGCTTCCCCATGACACTCCTCGTCTCCCTCACGGTTATAGCGTACGCCGCCTCAACGGGCCGGAGCGTGGACCCCCTCCTATCCCTCGCCGCCCTGGCTGGCGGGGTGCTCCTCCACGCGGCCGCCAACCTCTTCAACGACTACTTCGACTACCGCTACGGCGTCGACAGGCCGGGTGTCGGCACGGCGATATACAGGGCCCACCCCATACTCTCCGGCACCCTAACCCCGCCCTCGCTGCTCGCGTACACCCTATCCCTCGCCGCCGCGGGCCTGGCCCTCGCCGCGGCCGCCGCCCCCCAGAGGCCGGCCGCCCTGCCGCTGGCCCTCCTCGGGCTGGCCGCGGCGTACTCCTACACCGGCCCCCCGGCCAGGGCGAAGTACCGG
>JALSQL010000073.1 GCA_026985435.1 Acidilobaceae archaeon | reverse complement strand
CATGGTGTTGAGGACTATGTAGACTATGGTGGGCTCGAGCTCGCCCGTCTCGACTACCACCTTGTAGTTGGTGTTCGGGTAGGTGGTGCCGTTCACGTCCTTCAGCCTATCGTTGGGTATAGCGCCAGTGTCAGCGGTGCCGCTCTCGAGTATCTGTATCCTAGCGTTCGCGTCGTTGTTGATCAGGTAGATCACGGTCTTGTGGCTGGGCACGCCGTTGGAGCCATAGGGGCTCACGCTCCAGAGGCTGGAGTTCCAGTAGTAGGGGTTGTACTCGAGGACAATGTAGGAGTCCTTCTGGTAGTCCTTCACGTAGTAGGGCCCGGTGCCCACGGGGTACTGGTTGAGCAGCAGGTGGGTTGGCTCCTGCTCGCCGGTGCCTATGAACTGGGCCCAGGCGGAGGGGTCCTTACCGTTCTGGCTGGCGTCGAGGGCCTGCTGGTACTTGTCCAGGCCGAGGCCGTCGGAGTACTCGAACACGTACTTCATGGGTATGACGCTCACGAAGGGGTCGGAGAGTATGCTGAGTATGGCGCCGTAGGGCTGGGTGAGCTTCAGCTCGACAACGCCCGCCGTGTCGCCACTATAGCCGAAGAGGCTGAGCAGGTCCTGGAGGCTCTTGGGCTGCGCGACCTGGCCGTTGTACTCGGCTGTGAGGGTGCCCTGCTGGAGTATCTGGTTGAACTCGTCCTCGCTGAGCACCTTGCTGGCGTTCACGTCGACGAAGCTGGTTATCATCCAGCTCGGGTCGAGGCTGAGCCTGGCGATCCTCCAGATGCTGAAGAGCACGTCCACGGCGCTTATGTCGTAGGTCTTACCGTGCCAGGGGTCGTAGGCCTTGACGCCGCCGCGTATCACGAAGTACCAGGTGGTGGCGTTAGCGTCGTGCGCCCAGGCGACCGCGAGGTCGGGCTTGACCTGCTCGGTGTCACTCTTCCAGTAGGTCACGAGGGCGTCGCCTATGTTGTGCCAGATCGCCCAGCCGAACGTCTCATAGTCGGCCGCCGGGTCGAAGGTGTCGGGCCAGCCTATGGTGACTATCACGTAGGTCGAGGCGTTGTTGGAGTAGCCTATACCGGTATCCACAGAGGGGGCACCCTGGTCCTCCCAGAGGAGGTCATACCTCTCGGCCAGCGTCGGGTGGTAGTAGCGGCCGTGCAGCCAGCTCCACTGCACGCGCACCAGCTGGTACTGGCCCAGCCATAGGGTGGGGACCTCGTAGTTGCTGAGCTTGTAGACGGCCTCGTAGAGCTGGCTCCTCACGAAGGGGTCGGTGGCCTTCCTGGCGGCTATGATGAGCGCGTCTATCGTGTAGTTCCTATAGAAGGCGGGGTCTATGTCGACGAAGCCGGTGGAGTTCTCCGGCGGCTTCGTGGCCTGCTCGTCCACAGTGTAGGCCACGCCTATGTAGGGCTTGCCGCTGGGGAGGTTCGAGGGCAGGCAGGCACCCTTAGGGCCAACCACCACGTAGGCCTGGCTGGTCTCTATGACCTTGGCGTAAGCCGTGCACGCCGCCCCGCCGCCCTGGGTGGTGGTCGGCTGGGGGGAGGTGCCTGTCGGCGAGGGGCTTGTGGTTGTGCCGCTGGGGCTTGTGCTGGTCGGGGTTGTGGTCTGGCCCCCGCCCTTGCCCGAGATGTAGTAGGCAGCGGCGGCGACGATTATTATGATGATCACTATAGCAGCGGCGAGGGCCCCCTTGGACTGGCCCCTGCGCCACCTGCGCGACGCCAAAATGTTACACCCCGTCTGGTCCACTCTCGCGGGGCGGTGGCCTCGGGGATTATATAATCCTTAGCTGGCCGCGCGCGGCCGGGTTCTGGGGAGGCATGGGGGGCCGGGTAGTACGGGTCTCTATACCCTTCAACCTGGCCAGGGCTGGGGGCCGGGTTGTCGGGCTCGACGCCTACTTCTGGGATAGCGTGAGCGTCGAGGCCAGGAGGGCCCTCCTCATAAGGCCGGCGGAGGGCCTCGAGGAGACGCCGCCCGGGGGCTACCGGCCCCTCCGGGCGAGGGCCGGGCTGGCCCGGCAGCTCGCGGACCTGGAGAGCCTGAGGGCGGGCCACCTACGCTGGGCGGCGAGGCATGCAAGGTGGAAGCTGGCGCGGATGCTCCTCCCCGCGAGGGAGCCGCCGGGGGGCTGGGAGTACGCCCAGGCTAGGGGTATACTGGAGGGGCTGGGGCTGGGGGCCGGCTCGGAGCCGGCTGGCCTGGGGTGGCTCGCCGTGGAGTTCCGGGTCGCCTCCGGGGTCGCGGTGCTCGGGTCTGGGGTGGAGGATAGGGTTTACACCTGGCTCCTACGCAGGGATTGGGTCTTCCTCCGGGAGGTTAGGGGGTTATGAGCCTGTCCTCGCTGCCGTCGACGACCGGGGCTATCTCTAGGTGGCCCCTGAGCAGGCTGGTCTCGACCTTGGGGAGGAGCACCCTCTCTATCTGGAAGTAGCCGGCCCTGTCGCTCATGTATACTGTTATGCGCAGCGGCCTCTCCCTCCCCTTGCCGAGCTCCACCTTCTTAATGGAGAGGGCTGATATGGCGTGTATGTCGCTCTTGCCCCTCTTGTAGGGGTAGCGGGCCCTTCCCTCAGCCATGTCGGTGGCGTCCGCAACCTTCACAATGCTGGCCTCCAGGGTCAGGGCCTGGACCCCCATGTGGGTGGCGTATATCGCGTGGGCCACCTCCATCTCCATCATCTTAAGCCTCCTCCTAGGC
>JALSQL010000072.1 GCA_026985435.1 Acidilobaceae archaeon | reverse complement strand
CCAGCATACCAGCGGGCCCCAGGCTCCCGTGCGGTGTGCCGCTTGGGGTGCAGGTGGCCAGCGCGCGTGGAGACACGTACACGCTGGCCGTTGCACTCGAAGCCTGGAGGCTCCTGAGGGCGGCCGGGTAGCTGGGAGCGGGGGTTGACCGTAGGTGGCCCACGTGCTGCCGGATCCCCACGCTGTGGCGGCGGCGCTGGGGGTCGACCCCAGGGTGGCCGCCGCCCTACTAGGCGGCCTCTTCGCCGCCTCCGCCACTAGCCTTGGCGCCCTAGCGGCGGTCCTCGTGCCGGCCTCCAGGATGAGCAGCGCCTCGGGGCTGGCCTTGGTGCTGGACGTGGGGATGGCGTTCAGCAGCGGCGTGATGATAGTGGCGTCCTTCACCAGCCTCCTGCTGCCAGCCATACAGCTCGGGGGGCTAGCCAGGGCGACGGCCGGCTTCATAGGCGGCGCGGCAGCGATACACGTGATAAACAAGGTGGTGCCGCACGAACACATAGTGAAGGGCTACGAGGGCCCGCACGTGCACGCCGACATGAAGAGGAAGCTGGTGGCCGCCTGGCTGGTCGCGATGGCGATAATAATACACAACATCCCCGAGGGGATGACGATAGGCTCCGCTGCCGCCTACGAGCTCTCCAAGGGCCTAGCGGTCTCCATAGCCATAGGGGTGCAGGATGTACCCGAGGGCCTGGCGGTCTCGCTGCCGGTCCTCGCGGCGACGGGGAGGCGGGGCCTAGCCGTGGGCCTCGGCGTCCTCAGCGGCGTCTCGGAGCTGGCGGTTGCAGTGCCAACGGCCGCGCTCGGAGTCGCAGCCGCGCGCATGCTACCCTACCTCCTGGGCTTCGGTGCCGGCGCCATGGTGTACGTCGTGAGCCACGAGGCCCTGCCCGAGAGCCATAGGAGCGGCCACGAGGGGAAGGCCACCCTGGGGTTCTTCGCCGGGTTCCTAGTCATGCTGGCGCTGGACTCGGCGCTAGGCTAGACGGCTAGCCTACGGAGCCCTCCAAAACGGGGGTGGGGTAGGTGGGGGGCAGCACCCGCCAGCAAAGGCGCAGGCTAGGCCCTCCCGAGGGCCCGGAGCAGGCCGACCAGCTTTCCGAGCCCCCGCTGCACCTCGGGGTCCCCGAGGGCCCTCAGGAGCCCGGAGAGCCCCACGGGCTCCGCGGGCTGGCTGAGCGCCTCAGCCGCCGTGCCGGCGATGTCGAGGAGCTTGTCTAGGTTGTCCAGGAGGCGGAGGCTGCCGGGGGTTAGCAGTAGCTCCGAGAGGCTCCTGATGACCTTCTCGTCGGCCAGCGCCTCGACTAGGTCTAGGAGGCCGCTCTCCTCTAGCTTAACGGCGGTCTCAAGGAGCCTGGCCAGCGCCTCGGCCGCCTTGGGGTCCTCCAGCAGGCTCGCGAGCCTCTCTATGCCCTGGAGGCTCCCGGCCGCGTGCTCCGACACGCTCACCACCCCCTATCACCCAGAGCCTCGGGGCTTGAAGCTTTGAAGTATGCCTCGAAGATGCCGCTCCACCTCCAGGGATACTTAAGGCTGCTCCAGTAGGCGGCGATGAATGCGTCCTCGAGGAGCCTCTTGAACCTCGAGAACCTGGCCGGCACCGGCGGGTGGTCGTAGTCGCTTATAACGAACAGGGCCTCGCCGTCCACGAGTAGGGGGCAGTTGGTGCGGCCGTCGAAGCGCGCGTCGAAGCCCATGATCCTCCTGGCGGCGACCTCGCCCCCCAGGTGGGCGGTGACCCCTGTCTTGCTCGTGGGCGCGTTGCTGCAGTCGCCGACGGCGTAGGCGTCGTCGTAGCCCGCTATCTGGAGGGTGTACTTGTCGACACGGAAGTAGCCGTCCTCGTCGAGCGCCTCGGCTGGGCTGGCCTCTATGCCGGGTCCCACGTGGGGCGGGATGACCGTGGCGGCGGTGAACTCTATCTCCTCGCCCTCTAGGCTTACAGCCTTGCCCCCCTCGGGGTCTATGCTGTCCAGCGTGAAGCTGGTGACCCACTCGATCCCCTCCGCCCTCATCCTCTCCTCGACGACCCCCGAGATCACAGCGCTTGGGTAGACGTGTGGGAACGGGACGGCCAGCACCACCCTCGCCCTGCTGCCGAGCATGCGGAGGGCCCTGTTCGAGAGGAAGGCTCCCTTGTGGGGGCCCGGCACGCACTTGTAGACGGGGTCAGCCACCGCTATGAGGAACGTGCCCTCCCTCAGGCCCCGGAGGGTCCCCCAGAGCTTCGCCGCGCTCTCGGGGGTGCTGTAGTAGTCGCCCCACCTCTCCCTAGCCTCCCCGACCCCCGGTATGGCCTGCCAGTCCAGCCTGGCCCCCGCGGCGACCACCAGATGGGAGTACTCCAGCCTCCTCCCCGAGGCCGTCTCTACGAGCCTCTCACCCAGGTCTACCCTCGTCACGGTATCGTAGACCACGCTGACGCCCCTGACGACTAGGGAGTCGACGCTCCTCAGGTAGGCGTCGGGAGGCTCCCCCTGGAAGGCTATGAACAGGTTGCCGGGCTGGAAGTGGCTGAACCTATCCCTGGTGACAAGCTTCACATCGAAGCCGTGGTGGGCCAGGGTGTTGGCGGCGACCAGCCCGCCGGGGCCAGCGCCCACCACGACCACGGGCTTACCCTGCGACACGCTCCTACACCCCGCTCGGATTAGGGAATAAATGTTGGTGGAGGCGGGCTCGGCGCTACTTCTTGGCCGTCACCCTGATGACAGCCTTTATCGTGTCCCCCTCG
>JALSQL010000071.1 GCA_026985435.1 Acidilobaceae archaeon | reverse complement strand
GACTATGAAGGTCCAGTCCCGGTAGCCCGAGAGCTCGCCCGCGATGCTCGAGATGCCCTCCACGAATATGGGGCTCCACGAGTGGGCCACGTAGAAGCACCCGCCACCCGCGGCCTCCCCCTCGGCGGCCCTAGCGGCGTCGCCCCGGGCCGGCCACTCGACCAGCTCAGCCCCGAGGGCTCGTATGAGGGCCTTCTTCCCCCTCCCCGCCCCGCGGTACGTGTGTACCCTAGCCCTCAGGCCGAGGCGGGCGGCGTAGGCTGCCGCCGCTATGCCGGCGTTGCCGCTGGAGTCCTCGACGACGCACTCGTAGCCTAGGAGCCTGGCGTAGTGGAGGCTGGCCGCGGCGCCCCTATCCTTGAAGCTGCCGGTGGGGTTGAGGTACTCCAGCTTGAACGCCACCCGGGCGCCCCGCCTGGGGACCTCCACGACGGGCGTGCGGCCCTCCCCGAGGATCCTCGGGGCCTCGAGCCGCCCCTCCAGCTCGAGCGGCGACCCGCACCTGGGGCACCTGTGGGCGTAGGCCCCCGGGGGGAGTCTGTAGCCGCACCTGGGGCAGTAGAGGCGGGGCGCGCTCCCCGTCAACGCGGGGGCCCCGTGGGGGGCTCGAGGCTAGCCCTGCTTCTCCTGGTGCTCGAGCACGTTGAGGATCATGGCGGCTAGGTGCTCGGGCTTCGTGTACCACTTGTCGTACGTGTACTTCTTGTTCTTGTAGGATATCTCGGCTATCTCCCCGGCGTCCCTCACGGTCATGACTATCTGGGTGCCCCGGATGAGGCTGAAGCTCGACTTCCCCCTCGGGAGCACCTTGAGCCCGTACTCGCCCAGCTTGGGCCTCACGATCTCGAGCACCTGCTGTATGTAGTCGCTCATGCGACTTCCACCCATAGGGGGCGGCCGGCCCCAGGGTTTTTAAGGGTATCCCCTTCCCGGGCCACGCCATAGGCGTGGCGGCCCAGCCAATTACCCCCCACCCACACTCTGAGCGCGGCGCGGGGTGTCCTGCGAGTGCCTGGAGTGGAGGACATCAAGAGGATAGCCGTCGTCGGAGCCGGCACAATGGGCCACGGCATAGCCGAGGTGGCGGCGATCGCCGGCTTCGAGGTCTACCTGGCCGATATAAGCGAGGAGATACTGAGGAACGCCCTCGAGAAGATAAGGTGGAGCCTGTCGAAGCTGAGCGAGAAGGGCCAGCTCCGCGAGAGCGTGGACGCCATAATGGCTCGGATAAAGCCGGTCGTAAACCTGAGGGACGGGGAGTACACGGAGGAGTTCCGGAGGGCGCTCTCCGAGAGCGACTTCATGATCGAGGCCATACCGGAGAGGCTGGACCTCAAGCAGAAGCTCTTCGCGTTCGCCGACGAGGCCATGCCGGAGCACGCCATACTCGCGACCAACACCAGCAGCCTCCCCATCACCGAGATAGCGGCGGCCACGAAGAGGCCGGAGAAGGTTGTGGGGATGCACTTCTTCAACCCGCCCCCCCTGATGCCGCTAGTCGAGATAATCCGGGGCGCCAAGACGAGCGATGAGACGGTGAGGGTCACCTTCGAGCTCGCCAAGAGGTTCGGCAAGCAGCCGGTGGTAGTGAAGAAGGACGTGCCCGGCTTCATAGTCAACAGGATACTCGCCAGGTTCCTAAACGAGGCCTGCTGGACTGTAGCGAGGGGCCAGGCCTCGATAGTGGAGGTTGACAGCGCGGTCCGCTACAAGCTGGGCTTCCCCATGGGGGCCTTCGAGCTCGCCGACTATAGCGGTATAGACGTGTTCTACTACGTCTTCACGGCGATGCTGGAGAGGGGCTTCAAGATAACCCCCTGCCCGCTCTTCAAGGAGAAGTTCGAGAGGAAGGAGCTGGGCATGAAGACTGGCAAGGGCTTCTACCAGTACCCGGCGCCCGGCAAGTACGTGAGGCCCAGCATACCCAAGGAGGCCGGCGAGAAGGTTGACCACGTGAGGCTCATAGCCCCCGCGGTGAACGAGGCCGCCTGGCTCCTACGCAACGAGGTCGCAACGCTAGAGGACATAGACAAGGCTGTGATGCTCGGCCTCGGCTGGCCCAAGGGCGTCAGCGACTTCGCCGACGAGATAGGGGTAGACGTGATAGTGGAGACGCTCAGGAAGCTGAAGGAGGAGACGGGCTTCGAGGAGTACGAGCCCGACCCGCTCCTCGTGAAGATGGTCGAGGAGGGCAGGCTCGGCAGGAAGGCCGGCAAGGGCTTCAAGGAGTACAGGCCCGTGGAGGAGATAAAGAAGGAGACCATACTCATACGCCTCGAGAAGCCCATAGCCTGGATAGTGCTCAACAGGCCCAACAAGCTAAACGCCCTCAGCCCCAAGCTCCTCAGGGAGCTGGGCGAGGCGCTCGACGAGCTGGAGGAGAGGGATGACGTTAGGGTGGTGATAATAACGGGCAGCGGGAGGGCCTTCAGCGCCGGCGCCGACGTGACTGCGTTCGCCGGCATAACCCCCATACAGGCCGCCGTGTTCTCGAGGCGCTTCCAGGAGCTCACCCTCAAGATAGAGTACTACACCAAGCCCGTCATAATGGCGCTCAACGGCTACACCCTAGGGGGAGGCCTGGAGCTGGCGATGAGCGGCGACATAAGGATAGCCAGCGAGACCGCCATGCTGGGCCAGCCCGAGATAAACCTGGGCTTCATACCCGGAGCCGGCGGCACCCAGAGGCTCCCCAGGATAGTCGGCCGCTCCAAGGCCAAGGAGCTGATCTTCACCGGCGACATGATACCCGCTAGCGAGGCCCTCAAGCTCGGACTCGTAGACAAGGTGGTGCCCCCCGAGAGGCTAGAGCAGGAGGCCAGGGCGCTAGCCCTGAAGCTCGCCGAGAAGCCGCCGCTAGCCCTCATGGCCGCCAAGTACGCCGTGAACTACGGGATGGAGACCAACATATGGGCCGGCCTAGCCCTAGAGGCATTCGAGTTCGGCATACTCTTCAGCACCGAGGACGTAGCCGAGGGCGTGACAGCCTTCCTAACCAAGAGGAAGCCCAAGTTCAAGGGCCGCTAAACCCCCGACCCCCAACACAACCCCCTCTTTCCACCCCTGCCAACCGGCGCTAGAGCGGCTCCGCTAGGAGTATCCCGTCCTTGTCCGAGGTTATCCTGGCCTTTACCACCTCGCCGGGGCTTGGGCGGGGCGCGCCCCTGGGCAGCTTTAGGGTTACGAGCCTCTCCATGTCTAGGGTTACCGTGGTTAGGGTGCCGCGCAGCCAGCCGGGTGCTGCTACTTGGAGCCTCACCGTCTGGCCGCGGCGGAGGGGTGTGGGGATGCGGGGGGCCGGCTTCATGCCCCACTCCTCCATGGTCCACGTTAGCCTTAGGCCCGTCTCCCTCTCGATCTTCCGGAGGCGGGCCCAGAAGGTCCTCCATGGCATCTCCCTGACGCCCGGGGGGCGCCTGCCGTGGCGGTGGTGGAGGTACTTCTGTATAGTGGCGGGGGGCCACCTCTTCCCGGCGCCTATCCGGTAGGCCCAGCGCACGACCTCCACTACGTCGCGGTCGTTGAGCCCCGGCAGCCAGACTGGGGTGACGTGGAGGTCTATGCTCGTCTCCCTCGCTATGAACTCGGCCACCTCGGCCACTCGCCTCACGTCGTACCAGGGTGTCCCAGTGAGCCTCCTAGCCTTCTCGGGGTCGAGCGTGTCTATGCTAAGGTTCACCCTGTCCAGCCCGGCCTCCTCCAGCCTCCTCACCAGCCCCCGGGTGAGGGCCCACCCGTGAGTCTCCACGGCGACCCACCTTATCCCGGGCCGCCCCTTGAGGCTGGCGACCAGCTCGACGAGGCGCGGGTATGCGAAGGGGTCGCCGACCCCGTCGATCAGGGCCTCGACCCCGCCGCCCTTGTACTCGGCCACCCTCCCAGCCCACTCCGCGAGCCATGAGGGGTCGCCCACCTGGTACTCGCTGGCCCTCCACCTGCTCCCCGGCCCGGCGTCCACGCTGCAGAACACGCAGCTCAGGGGGCACAGTGTGGTAGGCCTCACCTGCAGCACGTTAGTGCCCCTGTCAACCACGCCCACGAAGACGGCCCCGAGGAGGGGCGCCGGCCTCTCCAGCGAGACGAGCGGCCTCCCCCAGGCCTCCCCCGCAACCCTGAACCCGCCGACCCCACCCATCCACCCGGCCCCAGAGTCGGGGGCCGCGTTGAAGCCTAAATCCCGCCCCTCCAGCCCCACCCGCGGGCCCCTAGGGGGCGGGTGTGAGTGCATGCACCTCAACCGACCCCGCAGCCTGGGTGTGGGGGGTGGAGAGTTCAGCCTGGCAGCGACCCGCCCCGGGGGCGGCTGCCCACTAGAGCCCCCGCCCAGGTATGGGTGCGAGTCGCTCCTCTCCGCCTCGAGGGTGCTCCGCAGGCTGGCCCTCGCCTCGGCCGCTGGCCACGTGGCCATCGCCCTGGCGCTCCTCTGGCTCTACACCAGGGGGGGCGATAGGGGGCTCCTGCTGGGAGCCGCCCTGATACTGGCGCTCACACCCGTAGACACAATGATCCTCTACGGCCTCTCGAGCGTCGCCAGGAGGAGCACCCTCGAGCTCCTCTCAACCCTCCTGGACCTCCTGGGCCCCGAGGCCTACGGCGTGGCCTCCAGGCTAGGAGTGGTGATGGTGGCCGCCAGGCTCCCCGGCGGGAGGCTGGCTGTCGTGGTGCTGGAGAGCCTCAACAGGGCCACCGCTGTGGTTCTAGACTCCTACACCGTCAAACGCCTGAAGCCCGGGAAGCCCTGGCCGGGCAGCCTCGCCAGCGCCCTGGGCCTGGCGGGGGCAGCCCGGCTGGGGGCAGCCAGGATGGCCGGCGAGCTCGCGGCCCTCCGGGGCGGCGGGCGGCCCGGGGGCTGCAGGGTCTACACCAGGGAGATACCGGCCGGGAGAACCCTGATCCTCCCAGACCCGGAGGCGCCCAGGCTGATGGAGGTCGAGGCCGCCCGTGGCAGGGCCGCCGTGGCCAGCTGCCCTATTAGGGGCGGGAGGAGCCTGGCAGTAGCAATCGCAGGCTCCATCGGGTGATGAGGGTGCTCGTGGTGTTAACTGGCGGGGCCGGGTTCATAGGTAGTGCGACCCTAGACGCCCTAGCCGGCTCCGGCGCCGTTAGGGTCCTGGTGGTGGACGACCTGAGCTCCGGCAGCATGGCAAACATTGAGAGGCACATCCGATCCGGCCTGGCAGAGATGCTGGTTTGCGACATCTCGGCACCCGGCTGTCCGGCTGAGTTGGTGGCGAGGGCTCGGGATAGCCGTGGTGACGTGGCCTTCATCCACCTGGCCGCCCTGGTGGGCGTGCCGGAGGCGCGGGCCTACCCGGAGAGGGCGTGGAGGTCCAACGTCCTAGGCACGGCGGCGATGCTCGAGGCTGCGAGGAGGCTAGACGCCTCCAGGTTCGTCTACGCCTCGTCTGCCGCAGTCTACGGGGAGCCCGTGAGGCTGCCGGTAGACGAGGATCACCCCCTCCGCCCGGCGAACCTCTACGGGGCCACGAAGCTGGCGGGGGAGAACCTCCTATGGGGATACTCTAGGGAGTACGGCCTGAGCGCGGCCGCGCTGCGGTACTTCAACGTATACGGCCCCCGCATGAGGCCGGGCCCCTACTCCGGCGTTGTCTACAGGTTTGCCAGCGCGCTGCTAGCCGGCGAGAAGCCCGTGCTCCACGGGGGCGGCCATCAGACCCGCGACTTCGTGTACGTCTCAGACGTGGCAGAGGCTAACGTTAAGGCCCTCCACTCACGCTACACGGGCCCGCTGAATGTGGGCTCGGGCACCGAGGTGTCAATACTAGAGCTACTAGAGGCCATAGCGCGCATCCTAGGCGTGAGGCCCTCCTACACCCCCGCGCCCCCGAGGCCGGGCGATGTGTCAAGGATAGTGGCGGACATCCGCAGGGCCAGGGAGGCCATCGGCTGGGAGCCCAGGGTGCCGCTCGAGGCGGGCCTCCGCAGGACCATCGAGTGGATCCGCCAGTCCCGCGGCCTCCGGGGCACCCACTAGCGGGGAGCCGATACGTAGACGCCTCTATCTCCTGGGGCGGCTCTCCCAGGCTTGCCTTGGCGGCGCCAGAGCATCAGTATCGCCGCCGCTGTGGAGAGAACCCCCAGGATCCTGGCGGGGGTCCAGTAGAAGGGCTCCACGCTGGGCTCCGCGGGGCACCCGCCCGGCCGCGGCTGGGGGGCGAGCCTGTAGACGGCGGTGTAGCGCAGCTCCCGGTTGAGGCTCTCGAGGGGCTCGGCTAGCCCCATGGCCTCCATTAGCTCCACCGTGTTCGGCCTCTTGGAGGACATCCAGGCCTTGTCCACTATAATGTACTCCACCCCGGCCTGGGAGAGGAGCCTGTAGGCCCCCAGGGCGTCTAGGGTGTCCTTGACGTAGTGGTCTATCAGCTGCGGCGTCTCGTTGAGGCAGCCCTCCATGAACCCGGAGAGCACCTGGCACGCCTCCGGGTCGAAGTAGTCCAGCCACTGGGTGCCGTGGAAGGCGGGGCCGTACATGGCGTAGACCCTCACCGGCCCCTGGCCGGCCAGCCACTGGGCTATCCTGTAGTCGTCGCTCCCCACGAAGGAGTAGTCGGGGCGGAGCATGGACTCGTAGGTGGGGTAGTAGTAGGCGGCGTAGACGCCAACCACCACCAGCAGGGCGGCGAGGCCAGCCGCGGCCCAGCGGCCGCCCCCAGCCTGGAACCCGGAGGCGCCACCTATGACCAGCAGGGAGCCCAGCACCGGCAGCAGCCTAGGCCCCTGCCCGTGGGCCAGCGAGAGGGCCAGTAGAGCGGCCGCCAGGGCGGCGTGGAGCCCGCCCCCGCGCCTCCACCCAGCGGCCAGCCCCGCGGCGCCCACCAGGGCTACCAGCGCCTGGACCGCGGGCTCGTAGAGGGGCGGCGCCAGGGATAGGGAGTCTGCCAGGATGGAGGCCTTCAGGTTTAGGGGCGTGTGCACCCTCATGTAGTGGCCCAGCCCCCAGGGGAGCACCGCTGGGACCAGCCACCAGAGGGACACCGCCGCGGCGGCGAGCACATACGAGGCCAGCAGGCCGGCCTGGTAGAGGGCGGCGCTGGGCTCCGGGGCCCGCCTGAGCGTGCCTAGCACCTCCCAGGCCCCAACCACGAGGGCCCCCGCGGCGAGCCAGGAGGCGGAGATCAGGCTCGACAGCACGGCCAGCCCGGCGAGGACCCCAGCAGCGGCTGCCTCCCGGCGCTCGCCGGTGGAGAGGGCCCTCCTGAGCCTCGCCAGGCTGTGGAACGCCAGGCCGTCCCCGAGGATCCTCGTGAACTCCCAGTACAGCGCCGCGGTGGAGACCCACCCGGACACCGCCACCAGCGTGAGGGGCGCCACCACCGCTGCTAGGGCGGACCTCCTACCGCTGGCCTCCCAGGCGAAGCTCGACAGCCCCGAGGCGAGCACCGCGAGCGCCAAGGCCATGGCGGCGCCGGGGGCGGTGTAGGGGCCCAGGACCCTGAGGAGCGCCAGCAGCAGGGCGGGGCCCAGCGGGGGGTAGAAGCGTAGGAGGTCCTGGAAGCCGGCGCACCAGCAGGGGGTCCACCACCCCCACCGGTCGAGGAGCCTGGCGGTGCTGAGGTAGTAGCCTATGGTGGCGTGGGCGAAGATCCCCCTCTCCAAGCTGGGCAGCCCCGGGGAGAGGGCTGGCGGGAGGGAGACGGCGAATGCCGCAGCGGCGGCTATAGTGGCGTAGAGCCGCCCCCGCGGCCTACTCCCCGCAGAGCTCTCCGACAAGGCTCCACCACCTCTCGACGATGCCGCAGAGGCCGCCGCCCCCGGCGCGGCTCCTGCAGGCTCGGGCCTCCCGGCAGAAGCCCCTCCTGCCGGCGAGTAGCCTTAGGAGGGCCTGCTCGCCCTCGCGGGTTGGGGTGTAGATGTAGAGGCGCCCCCGCCAGCGGAGGGTAGCTACGAGTCCGGCCCTCTCGAGGACGTAGAGGTGCCAGGAGAGGGTGGGCTTTGGGATGCCAGTGGCCCTCTGGAGCTCGCTGAAGGCCAGGGCCCCACGGGCCTCTAGGGCCTCCAGTATGGCGGCCCGCGCGGGGTGCCGTCGCTCCTCCCCCCTCCGGATCCGGGCCCAGAGGGGGGCGACCAGCCTCCTAGCCCTGCCCTCCGATGCTGGTAGCGCGGCCGCCGCGGCGGCGGTGGCGGTGGCCACTGCCAGGGCGGCCCCCAGGCTGGTTCTGGGCTCCTCCCTGGGGAGCCCCTCTGCGACGGCTATGGCCTGGGAGAGGACCTCGAGGTAGCTGGGGTCCCCGGTGTCCTCGTATGCCCAGACGGTGTTGTAGGGTACCACCACGAGCCATCCTCCGCCGAGGCGTAGCTTGTAGATCGTGAAGCCGCCGCGCCTGGTCTCGGCCTCGACCGCCACGGCGCCCGGCGGGGGCTCGACGGCGAGGTACTTGGAGTAGTTGTAGGAGGCCGGAGCGGGGGGCCTGCCGGGCGTGCTGGTTAGGCGTAGCGGCAGCCCGTCGCTGGCTAGGGTTAGGTTTAGGAGTACCGCCCCGTTCAGGGTCGCCACCACAACCCCGCCCCTGGCGATGTACGAGACCAGGGAGCCGCTCGCCTCGAGGGCCTCGCCCAGCTGGCCGGGGTCCCAGTTGGGGTCGAGCAGGACGACTACCGAGTACCCGTCTGGTCTTGCGGCCCCCGAGAGGTTGGAGAGGGCGCCCCCGGGAGCGTAGCCGCCCTTCAGGAGGGCGTTGAGGTAGTCCAGGTCCTGGGGGTCGGTTGCAATGTAGAGCACGCCCCCGCCGGCGCCGGCCGCCTGGGCCGCCAGCGCCAGGGCAGCGGCCGCCAGCGCCACGGCCAGGCCAGCCCAGCTAGCTGCCCTAGCCACCGCTCCCCCTCCCCAGGTGCCTGGCTAGCCAGTCGAACCAGAGCAGTGTGTAGGCCAGCAGTATCAGGGCGGAGCCGAGGTAGTTGTGCATCAGGGCCGAGGCGCCGACCCCGAAGTAGAGCGAAGCTAGCACCACTACTAGTATCCGGAAGAGGTTCACCGCAACTATGGCGGGGGCGTAGATGAGGGCCGCCGCCAGCCTGCCCCCGGGGCTGACGCCGGGTATCGAGAGGGAGAATAGGAGGAACGCCACCACCGCCAGCAGGCTGCTGCACTCCCACGTCATTATCATGGTCGTGGCGTGCCCGAAGCCGTAGGCGAGCACCACCCCCCTCCTAATGGCGATGACGCCAACCCCGGCCAGCTCCAGCATGCGCGCGACAGCCGAGGCCTCCAGGCCTAGGAGCAGGCTGCCCACCTGGGAGGAGCGGAGGAGCCTCTCGGCTACCGTCGCCGCCACGGCGAAGGCCGCTATCCGCGGGTATACCCAGCGCAGCGACCCGCCGCTAGTCCCGGTAGAGGCCCTCGTACTCTCCCCGCTTTGGCGTGACAACCCACGAGCCACCCCTGCCTAGGAGTGCCTGGAGGGTTCCGACGGCGTGGATGAGGGAGGTGATATAGATGTATGGGAGCACCGCCAGGGCCACCTGGGCCATGAGGCCCCTGGCGTAGCCCTCCTCCATAGCGCCGGCCAGGACTATCGTCTCGATGCCTAGCATCCAAACGTATAGGCCCAGGCCCCAGAGCGGGGGCAGGGTGTAGCCTAGGAGCGAGGCGAGCAGCGGGGCTAGGGTGGAGAGGTAGACCCAGACGCCCTGGGTGTAGAACATGCCCTGGAGGAGGTAGCCAGCCTTCTCGCCGGGGCTCACGTGCCTGGCGAGGAGGAAGTCCCTCATGGTGGATAGGGTCTCCCGGGTGGTGCCAGCGCTCCAGCGGAGCTGCTGCCTGACCACCGCCCTGAGGCTCTTGGGCACGCTGCCAGCAGCCCAGGAGTGGGGGTCCACCCTCACGGCGTCTAGCACGCCAGCCAGGCGCGCGTCTATGGTCCACCTGAGGTCCTCGCTTATGCTGCCCTCCCGGAACCCCACCTCCCTCAGGGCGTCCAGTCGTATCAGGGCGACCGACCCGGTGAATATGGGGAACATCCCCATAGCCTCCCTCCCGGCGAGGAACACCGTGGCCCCGGCCATGCTCGCCCTGTAGAGGGCCCCGAAGAAGCCCGAGGCTCCCTTGCTGTGCTTCTGGTGCCCCTGAACTATGACGGCGCCGCTCGACTCTGCTATCGATACCATCCTCCTCAGGAGCCAGGGTGGGGGCTCGAAGTCGGCGTCGAGCACTAGGATGTACTTTGCTCCCAGCCTCTCAGCGTGCCTGGCAGCGTAGTTTAGGGCCCCCGCCTTGAGCCCCCGCCTGTTGGGCCTCTTCAGGTGTACCAGCCTGCCGCCGCTCCGCCTAGCCTCCTCCTCGAGCCTCCCGGATAGCCTCGCGTCGCTGCTATCGTCCACGACAATGACGGTGTAGTCGGGGTAGTCCATGGCCAGAGCCGTCCTGAGCGACGAGAGGATCTCGTAGTCGTTGTAGACGGGGTAGACGACCGCCACCCGGGGCCAGCCGCCCTCGGGCTCCCTAGAGGGCAGGCCCGGCCGGGCCAGGTATGCCACGAGGGAGGAGAGGTACCAGAGGGCGTAGGCTGAGAGTACCAGGATGCTAACTATGTAGAGAGCCTCGATGATGGTGTAGGCAGCGCCCGGCGCCAGGCGCTTCCAGGCCTCGATCTCCAGGTCTAGGTAGCTAGCCATCCCAGGCTACCCTTCCCCTCTGCTGGCTCCACGCGGGCGGCGGCCCGAGAGCGCGTAAGCCAGGAGCACGGCGGAGGCGGCGAGGGCCCCGCCGACGGCTAGTATGGGGACAGGCTGCCCGTTCACGACGATACTGCTAGCCGTGGCGTCTACGACGAGCTGGGAGTTGGAGGGATGGTAGGAGAGGTAGAGGTACCCGCTACTGTCGGGCTCCACGCCGTCAACGTCCACCTGGTCGCTGCTGGCCTGGCTGTATATTATGTTCCTCCCGTCCACGTCCAGCCTCGTGTAGCCGGAGTCATCGCCTGTCAGGCCCGTGGTTATGTTCGAGGAGACGTCGGCGACGGTTAGGTATAGGGTGAACCCGTTGGGGTTGGTGTCGTCCCAGTCAGCTATGAGGGTGCCGTTAACGT
>JALSQL010000070.1 GCA_026985435.1 Acidilobaceae archaeon | reverse complement strand
GAGCGCGCGGGCCCCTTCTCTGCGAGGCCGAACCTGGTGAACCTCCACCTCACACCCCCGGAGGAGTTCGCCCGCTCCCTGGCAAGCCTGGCCGAGAGGGGCTCCGCCCTGTGAGCCCCCGGCCCCGCTAGGCGGCCACGCGGGGCGCCATGAGAGCCCCGCCCCGGAGGGCCGGGAGGCTGGGGGGCCCGGCTTATAGAGGCTGGCCGGGGCGCTGGCCGAGGAGTGGGTGGTGGCGTCTCTGTGGCTGGCGGGTGCACGGTTGAGGTTGTCCGCGGGAGCCCGGCTACCCTCGTGGCCTCGTGCGACGGCACGGTCTACGTTGTAGACCCGGGCCATGGGAGGAAGAGGGCCAAGCAGCTCGCGAAGAAGCTCCGGGGCAGCGGGTCTGTCGTGATCGTGGTGACGCACCATCACAGCGACCACCACGCGGCGATAGCAGAGGGCCTGGCCGACGCCCTCACAGGCGCTGGCACCTCCCTGAGGGTGCTCGCGCCGGAGGCCGACGCGCCCGCGGTCGCCGACCCTAGGCTCCGGGTCCTAGCAACGTTCAGCTACCCCCTCGACCCCTCGTCGCCGCTGCTGCCCTTCAGGGCCCCGGGGGTCCGGGTTGACGAGGCCTACTCGCCCCCGGCCAGCGTGGGCCCCCTGGAGGCTGTGCCGCTGCCCGGCCACACCCTCGGCCAGGCGGGGATATTGGCCCCGGACGGGACGCTCTACGCCGCGGACGCCCTCTTCGGCGAGAGGGTCCTGGAGCGCTATGGGGCCCCATACCACCTCGACCCCTGCGTGGCCCTGGAGAGCCTCGGGGTCATAGAGGGGATGCTGCCCAGGCTCGAGGCCGTCCAGCCCTCCCACGGCCCCCTAACCCCCGCTCCCGAGGCGCAGGGCCTCATAGACGCCAACAGGGGCGCCATCCAGGCTCTCCTAAACCTGATCCTAGAGGAGACTGGCCGGGAGCCCCTGGACTCGGGGGAGATAGCCGCCAGGGCAGCCTCGAGGCTGGGGGCGGTCCCCGAGCCGGGGATGCTCATGCTCATCGAGGCCACTGTCAGGGGGAGCCTGGCCTGCCTCTCGAGGCAGGGCCTGGTGGAGGCTAGGGTCGAGGCTGGCAGGCTGGCTTGGAGGGCGGTGAGGGGCTAGCGCCCCCGCCTGGATGCTACAGGTAGGCCTCCACGCCCCTGGCCCTCTCGCGCAGCTTGTCGAGGGCCCAGCAGCCGCTCCCCCGGGCCTCGTAGCCCCTCCTGGTCCTCCTCAGGCAGTTGAGCCCGGCGAGTAGCCCGGATATCTTGGAGACCATCACCTCCTCGAAGTAGAGGTAGAGCCTCCTCCCCCGCCGCGGTATCCTCGGGTATACGAGGCCCCTCCCGACCAGCTCGCCCGGCGCCGCCGGGCCGCCCACGCTCTCGTAGGCCCTGTACACCGCCTCCGCCTGCCCGACGAGCCTCAGGGCGTAGCGGGCCAGCTCCCTGAGGGCCTCCGGGCGGGCTAGCGTGTCGGGCCTGTGGCTCGTCGTGTATAGCCTGGCGTCCCAGGAGGCGGCGAGCTCTATGTCTGCCAGGAACTGTAGGGGGTCGCTCTCGGGGTTCCCGTACCAGGGCCCGAAGCTGGTTAGGTCTATGTCGGCCAGGTGGAGGATCCTCCCGGGGAGCTCTACTAGCGTGTGGGTTGCCAGGTGCCCCGGCGCCGGGGCGGTCTTCAGGCAGATGCCGCGCACGCAGACGTCCTCGCCCGGCCTGTAGTAGCCGCCGCTCGGAACCCTGAGGGCGCCTATGAGGGTGGCGGCCGTCGAGAGCCACTCCCTCCACGCGCCGGGGGCGAAGCGCCGGGCGAGGTCGCGGAGGCTCCTATAGGCGCTCTCCCCCTCGGGGCTGTACTCGGGGGCGCCAACCAGGTGGGAGCCCCGTATGTGGTCTGGGTGGTGGTGGGTGTAGACGACAGCGTCTACCCCTCCAGCGACGGCCACGGCCTCGGGCGAGCCGGCGTCCACCAGCAGCCTCGCCCCGGCCGACTCTACGAGGGGCGAGGCCGACTCCGGGAACCTGCCGGACCTCCCGCCGGTTACCAGCCTCACACGCGCCTCAGCCGCCACCTACCCGGCCCCCCGGGCGGGCTCCGCCACGACCCGGTACAAGGGCGTTGTCGAGACCCGCACCTTGTAGGGGCCGAGCGGGGTGGCCTCGACGCCCTCGCACCGGGCCGACCCGCAGGAAGCAGCGGCCCTCAGGGCTAGGAGTACCACCCCCGCCAGCCTCTGGTAGTAGATGGTGGTGCCCGTCACCCCGGCCCCCGGCCTATGCGCCTCCAGGCAGCCCTCGAGGCCTCTCTCGGCGAGGCTCCTCACGAGGTAGACGAAGCCTGCGAGGCCTAGGATACTGCTGACGGCCTCGACAACCTCCACGCCGCCGGAGTGGAGCGCCGGGCCCGCGAACGCCGCGGCGATGCCCATGGTCGCGAGGCTGCTCGCCACGGCCGAGGCGATGTCGTACAGCCAGGCGTCCCGGGCGCAGCATAACATAGCGGCCACCTCGCTGGCTGGGGGCGGCTCCCGGACCCAGGACTGGGGGGCGGTTAGGGCTACTACTGGCCTGCCCCTGAGGGTCCTGCTAACCCTCACGGCGGCCCTCCAGGGCCTGCGCGCCCTGACTATGCTCACCACTACTCTCGGGGGCCTGGGCCTCCATGGCGTGCCGCCGAGGAGGCGCTTGGCGGAGGGGCACCGGGTGGGGGCTGTCACCTCGGCTGGTCACCCTCCCCCGGGTGCCTCACTATGAGCACGTCTATATGGG